>JBBSEO010000128.1:0-6706 GCA_038239645.1 Chthoniobacterales bacterium
ACGAGAAGGATTTGGAGCAAGCTTGGTCGATAAAAGCTAAATCTCTGCCCTCGTCGCCATGCGATCAGGCCGAGGAGAAGGCAGATTCCAACCTCGGTCGACTGGAGATAAACCCCGCGTAGCATTTGCCCGAGGATCCACAGCGAGAAGGAAACGGTGACCGAACCAAGCAGCCATGCCAGCGCCAGTCGCTCGCATTCGGTCAACGATGCTTCCTTGGGAGCGAGCAGGCTCACCATGCCGTAACCCGCTGCCAATAGCGTCAGGATGGCCGCGACCAGGGAAAGGGCGATCACGGCTGAGGTCGAAAGACGACGTGAACAAGTGAACCGAAAATTGTGCTCGGACCGGCCGGAGGCGGAACGCCAACATAGAAAGTGGTTGTCTCCGGCGGTGACGCCGAAACAGTCTCACCGGTGGCGAGATACCTCGTGGTGAGCGGCCGTGGCCAGCTCAGGTAGGCGATCAGGAACGATGCGCAGTCGGCTTCATCATCGTCTTTCAGCGTCACGATCGCGATTGGCTGTGTTGGCGGAATGTGGCGGAGGAGATTACTAAAACGGGTCGTCCCTTCTGGTAAGTGCAAGGTATAATTAAAATAAGCGTCGGTACTTTGGTCTGCCCCAGCGACCGCAGCAGAACCGGCGCTTAGCTCGCGGATGACGCGGGGGCCGGAGAGGAGAATGAGTCCGCTAACGAGTGCGATCCACAGGCTACGGGAGAGGGCTGTTTCAATCGCGCGCGACAATCGCATGGAGAGCTGGCCGGGGGGAGGGCCGCGATATCGCCCTGGCTGAATTCCGCGGCGAGCGCGGCGAGACAAAAAAATTATACTTCAGGATTGCATAGATTGCGCGGAAGCCATCCTTCCAGGTAATCTTTTTGCCTTCCTCGTAGGTTCGGCCGTCATAGGAGATGCCGACTTCGTAGATGCGACACCCGGCCCGGGCGACCTTGGCCGTTAGCTCCGGCTCGAAACCAAACCTCTCCTCGTGAAGATCGAAACGTGTCAGGACATCGGCGCGAAAAGCCTTATAGCACGTTTCCATATCGGTAAGGTTGATGTTGGTGCACATGTTGGACAACAAGGTGAGGAACTTGTTGCCGACCATGTGCCAGAAGTAAACGACGCGATGCGGTCGATCACCGGTGAAACGCGAGCCGAAGACGACATCGGCCTTGCCGAGCAAAATCGGCTCGAGCAAGCGCGGATAATCTTCCGGGCTGTATTCAAGGTCGGCGTCCTGAATGACAATGATGTCGCCGGTGGCGGCAGCGAAGCCCGTGCGCAAAGCGGCGCCCTTTCCGCGATTGCGCGGATGGTAGAGAACGCGGTCGGCGATCGGTTCGACGCTGCTGCGCAAAAGATCGGCGCTGCCATCATCAGACCCGTCGTCGACCACGATAATTTCGAGCAACGGCAGAGGCGCTGTGCGGACGGCAGAAACGACCTGCGCGATGGTGCCGCGCTCGTTGTAACAGGGGATAACGACGGAAACCTTCATCGGCACCTCCTGAGAGAGCAAGAACCTCGCCTTAGGCCAGGGCAAATTGTTTCGCGAGAAAGGCTTAAGGCGCCGGTGAGGAACTCGGTGCAGCCTGCGCCGGCGGGGTAGCGCCGTTCAAGCCGCGCCGTTCGAGTAAAGGCTCGATGTAGGGATCGCGCCCGGTGAAATCGTGGAAGAGCTTCATCGCGTCGACACTCCCTCCGCGCGAGAGGAGTGTTTGGCGGAAATGATCGCCATTCTCACGCGTCAGCCCGCCGTGTTGTTTGAACCATTCCACGCTGTCGGCATCGAGAACCTCGCTCCAGATGTAGGAATAGTATCCCGCGGAATAACCACCGGCGAAGGCGTGGGAAAAGTAGGCGCTGCGGTAACGAGGCGGCACGGGTGGATAGTCAACACCCGCTTTTCTCAGCGCGTCCGCCTCGAAGGCGAGAGCGTCCGTCGGAATCTGTTCCGGTGACAACTGATGCCAGGCCTGATCCAGCAAGGTAGCGGAAAGGTATTCGGTCGTCTTGAAACCCTGGTTAAACTTTTCCGAGGCCAAAACCTTGTCGAAAAGTTCCTGCGGCAGGGGCGCGCCGGTCTGATAGTGCTTGGCGTAATTCTTCAGCACTTCCGGCCAGGCCTGCCACATCTCGTTTACCTGTGAAGGATACTCGACGAAATCGCGCGGCACACTGGTTCCGGCGAAACGCGGATACTTCACGTTTGAGAACATCCCATGAAGCGCATGACCAAACTCATGGAAAGCGGTCCTAGCCTCGTCGTAGGTGAGCAACGTAGGCTGACCGGCCGGAGGTTTGGGAATGTTGAGATGATTGGCCACGACCGGCTTGGTGCCGAAAAGGCCGCTCTGGCCGACGTATTCGCTCATCCAGGCGCCGCCGTGTTTCGAGGGCCGGGCGTAGTAATCGCCAATGAAAATAGCGAGCGGTTTGCCATCAGCATCGAAGACGTCGAAGACGCGAACGTCTGGATGATAGACGGGCAAATCGTGCCGCTCCTTGAAGGTCAAACCGTAGAGCTTCCCGGCGGCGTAGAAGACACCGTCTAACAAAACATGGTTTAATTCGAAATAGGGTTTAAGCTCGTTTTCATCGAAGGCGTAGCGCTCTTTTTTGACTCTGTCGGAGTAATAATCCCAGTCCCAGGAAGCGACTTGGAATTTGTCCCCTTCGACGAGCTTCTGCATGTCGGCGGCCTCACGTTTGGCGTTGGTCACCGCGGGCGACGCGAGCTGCGCCAGGAGCTTGTTCACCGTTGAAACGTCCTTGGCGGTCTGATCTTCCAACTGGTAGGCCGCGTGTGTCGGATAACCCAAAAGCTGGGCGTGCTGCGCGCGGAGACGCGCGATCGAAATCACGACATTTTTATTGTCGAACTCGCCGCCGTGGCTGTTGCGATTCAACGAAGTCTCCATGATTTGCTGCCGCAGTTCGCGCTTGTCCAGCGCATGCACCAGCGGCTGACCGGTGGTGTTTTGCAGTTCGATGACAAACTTGCCCGGCTTCTTCGCCTCCTTCGCGGCCGATTCGGTCGAGGCGAGTTCGCTCTCGGACAAACCCGCGAGATCAGCGCGCTGAGCGACGGTGATCGCAGAAGCGTTGCGCTCCTTCAGGACGTTCTGCGCGAAGGTGGTGGTTAACTTCGCCAGTTCCGCGTTCATCTGCTTCAATTTCTCCTTGTCGGCCGCATTTAGCTTCGCGCCCGCGCGCACGAAATCTTTCTCATAACGTTCCAGGAGATAGGCGCTCTCCGGATCGAGATTCAGCTCGGCGCGCTGGCCATCGATCGCCTTGACCCGGGCGAAGAGTTTATCGTTCAGGAAAATCGCGTCGCGATGCGCAGCCTCTTTCGGGGCCAGGGCCTGCTCGATCTTTTGCAGGGCTGGATTAGTGTTGGCCGAATTCAGGTTAGAAAAGACCTGCTCTGATCGATCCAGAAGTCGCCCGCTCTTTTCCATCGCCACGATGGTGTTCTCAAAGGTCGGTGGTTCCGGATTGTTGGCGATCTTGTCGATCTCCTGCAACTGTTCCGCCATCCCTGCTTCGATCGCGGGCTGGAAATGCTCATCCTTCATCTTGTCGAAGGGCGGATACTGAAACGGCAGCGTGCTTTCGTGCATCAGCGGGTTCGACGCATCGGGCTTCTTCGGCGGGGAAGACTTGGGCGCGGCGAGCACAGAGGCGAGTGGAAGCATGATTAATGCGATGAGACGAAGCGTCATAAGATAAGTTTGGTAAATATGCTCACGAGAGGAGTCGAACCTCCACGGGTTTCCCCATACGGTCCTGAGCCGTACGCGTCTGCCATTCCGCCACGTGAGCGCTGGAGGGCGAAGCTGCCGTAGGTGGCAGCGGCAATCAAGCCCCGGGTTTGCGCCGGGCGCGTTCTTCGAGAATGGCCGCCTCGGACTGCCGGCCGAGCGAGCGGAGGAGATCGGCGTAATTGGCCACCATGATTCCATAGTCAGCCGAGGGCTGGGGATTCCCATCCCACGATGCGATGGAAGCCTGATATAACACTGCGGCGCGCTCGTAATCCCCGCGGGAATGATAGACGACCGCGAGGTTGCCCTGCGATTGGGCGATCTCGGCATGACCGGGTGGAAAAGATTTTTCGCGAATCGTCAGCGCCCGCTGATGCAAATGTTCCGCCTCGGTGAAGCGCCTCTCGTTCGTGTAGAAGACCGCCAGATTATTCAGGATCGCCGCGACATCGACGTGATCAGGTCCGAGGTGCTGCTCGTAGAGCTGGCGCGCGTGCAAATAATACGGCTCGGCTGCCTTGGCCCGGCCGGCCTTGCGAAAAGTGAGAGCGGCATTGTTGAGCAGCGTTCCCATGTCCGCGAAAGGGAGAGCGGGGACCTGATTCGCCGCTGCGATCGCGCGCTCGAAGAACGCGATCGCCTCATCGTGCGCCCCGAGTTGATCGCAGAGGCGAGCGAGCCGTCGTGCCGAACGAAAGAGAGCCGCCTGATCGGGTGGCGATCGTTGTTCGATCGCGGCGTCGGCTTCCACATAAGACGCTTTCGCCTTCTCCAGCTCGCCCACTTCCTCGTGCAGGGCTGCGATGGTATCCAGGCTTTCAACCAAACGCGCATCGCCGCGCGGAAAACTGCGTTTCGCCAGCTCAAGGGCGCTCTGGGCGACCCGCAGCGCTTCTGTCGGCTGCCGGGCAGCGCGCAGCATTTCGAGTTTATCAATCAGGACCTGCCAGAGTCGCTGCTCGCCTTTCACCAGCCTTCGCTCAGCTGGACAACGAGATTGCCGGCCAGATCTTCCGCCGCAAGGGGCAGCGCCTGCCGCTCGTCCGTAGTGACGTCGGCGCCAACGAAGAAACTGGTAGTGCCAACGACTTCGGTCGGGCCGGCCAGGTTCGCGCCATGGGAGTCGACCAGGCGATACCGCACCCTCATGACAAGATTGAATTCCGTCGTAGCGAGAACATTGCCGCGGACCGAACGCGCGGGCGACCGCGAGATCCGAATGATGTCGGCCTTCAATGTGGCGTCGGCCTTATCGCCCTCGACGATGCGGTAGGTGCCATCAAGTTGGAACTTCTTGATCACGGAATCGGTGATCAGCACCTCGATGCGCGGAATCAGGGTGCGATTCGTGAAGACCGGCACGGCCAGCGTATGAATGTCCCGGAGGTAATGCGGCTGGACCGGCCCGATTTGATAGCCGAGGCAGCCCGTTAAAAAAAAGCAAAGGACGACCGCGCCGCTGAGCCGTTTCACGGATTCGGCGAGGCGCCTGGCGAAGCAGAGGGGTCGCTTTCCGCGGGAGGGAATGGTGCGGGCGAAGGGTCGGGTGCCGTCGTGTTCGGGGGCGCCAAGGAAGCCGGCGGAGGCAAGGCCGCGTCCTGTTCCGGCGGTGGCAATGGCGCCACCTCGCTATCACCCCCGCGCAGGGCTGGGTGCGAACTGGAACTCGACGATCCGCGCGCGGCGACCGTTTTGCGCTTTGCGGCGACGGCGATCTCGGGTTGCAAAGCCTTATCCCCATATTTGGCCCGCAACTGGTCCGCGCGCTTTTTCGCCTGATCGCCCGCGATGGAGTTTGGTTGTTCCCGGATCACTTCGTTGTAATAGATAAACGCCGCGCGCGGCTGCTTCCGCTTGTCGTAATATTTCGCGACCTTGAGCGCGTCGTTCGTGTTCTTCTGCTCGAGCCGAGCCAGGTTTTCCCGCGCTTGCGCCGCCTTCTCGCTCTTCGGGTAGCGATTGAGAAAATCCTCAAAACCGGTGCGCGCATTGTCGATCGCGGCCTGGTCATTCGTGCCCAAACGCGCCGCTTCAAACCAAATGTAGCCAAGCTGGTATTGAGCGTCCGCGGCGATTGGATCGTTCGGGAATTTATCGATCACCGCCTGGTAAGCCTGCACCGCAGCGTCATTCGCGGCCTGCTTTTGGCGGGCGAGGCCGATGTCAAACTGCGCTCGCGCGGTGTAGCGACCATAAGGGGCGGTCCGGACAATGCCGGCAAAAATTTCAACGGCACGGTCCATTGACGTCGCGACCGGAATCCCGAGCACCCTGATCTTTTTGCCGCCGAGGTACAGCTCGCCGATTCGGAATTGCGCCTCGATCGCTTCCTCGAAGTGGGGGCTGTTCGGATAACGCTCGACCAGAACACGGTACTCGGACGCGGCCTTTTGATAATCACGCAGCTCTTCCAGGACCTGGCCCGCGCGATAAGCGGCCGGCGCCGCCAGGGTATCTTTCGGATATTTCCGCCAGACCTTGGTATAGGCACTGACCGCCCGTTTCAAATTCCCCTTCTGCTCGGCCTCCTGCGCGATGGTATTTAGCTGCTGGGCGTTGCCATTGACTTCCTCCTCGCCGGGCGCAAGAAACTTCGCCTTTTCACCGGGTCGAAAAATAATGGAAGCCGGCGCGCTCAAAGAAAGAGCAAGCAGTGCACAAATGAAAGTAAGGAGCCGAATCTGCATGGGTCGTCGAAGCGTAATTGTCTCAGTCGTTACGTCAAGGGGACCGGGCCGAAAAGCGACCCGCCGCCGAATCGGTCTTTGACAGCGTGAACGGCCCCGGCGTTCGCAAAAAGTCGTCGCTTGAACCTAAACGCTCAGCACAAAATCCGGATCGGCGCCTGCGCCTGGCGCTTCGACGCCTGGCGGGAGGTCTTTTATCCGCCGGATTTGCCACCGGATCGGTGGCTCGAATTCTACGCGCG
>JBBSEO010000129.1:0-6679 GCA_038239645.1 Chthoniobacterales bacterium
CGTGTAGGTGTCCATCGCGATGTCGGGACCGGCCATCGTGACCTTGAAGTCGCCGATGTCGGAGGATTTCACTTCCATTTTGTTCATGGAGGCGAGTTCGCTTTGAAGATCACTGACGCCTTCGGCATAGACGGCGGTGAGTTCGGGCCAGACGAGCTTCTTGAAGTCGTCGGGCTTGCGGCCGCTGAACGCAGCCCACGCGGCTTTTTCTCTGGCTTCGATCGCGGCGTTATCGGCGGCGAAGGTGATCGTGGTGGTGAGCATTAAGGTAATGAGGGCGAGGTTTTTCATGGTTCGGTTGCAGGTAGTTTGCGCCAGGCAGGGTGAGCACGCGCGGGGCGACGGTCAATGACAAATGCCGTCGACTAACTACGCAAATCCGTGAACGAGGATGGCTTTGCGATGACACGATCTCTCTCCGCGAAGGGAAAATGCGAAGCGTGATTGGTCGTGGAAAGCATTCGTTCTAAGATAGGGAATGCGCTTTTCATCTCGTCTCGCCGGTTGGCTTCTTCTCCTGCTCGTTAGCGGCGGCTTTCAGAAAGCCTTTGGCCAGGCGACGATTTATCTGGTGCGGCACGCGGAGAAGATGGCCGACGTGGGGAAGGATCCTGATCTTTCGCCCGCAGGTCGGCAGCGCGCGCAGAATCTGGCGCGGCTCCTGGCCGAGGCAGAGATCAAACACATTTACGTGACGAGTTGGAAACGAACGCAGGAGACCGCGGCGCCGTTGGCGGAGATGCTCCACCTGCAACCGGAGATCACGACCGAGACCGAGTCCCTGGTCCCCAAGTTGAAGTCAGCGGATGGAAATGTGCTGGTGGTAGGCCATACCAATACTATCCCGGCGATGCTGCAGGCCCTGGGGGTGAGGGCGGCGATTACACTCGACGAAAATGCCTACGACAATTTGTTCATTCTACCGCGGGGCGATCCTGCTTCCTTCATTCGCCTGCATTTCTAACGGTTAGTCGTCGGGGTGGGATGGAATCGCGCGCCATGACGCGCGCTACTTCGAGAAGAGGAAGGCGACGATCACGACAATGATCGCGATGCCAATCCCGCCCTTGACGGCCCAGCCGAGAACATTGGGCGGATTCGAATGGGCGCGAGCGCGCTGGAAGGAAAGAAGGAAGATCTCGAGGAAAACGGCGCCGACCAGAAACGCGGCGATGAACTCGAGCACTTCGTGCCAGAAAAAAGACATGGCGGGACTGTAGCAAAGAAAAAGCGGCGTGCTTTCGCGAGCAAACCGCTACCTGGCATTCAGGAGAAAACTAAGGCTTGCCTAATCGATCGGCTAGGGCTCTGGCGGACCGTTCGTCGCGCTGGGGGAAGGCACAGCCTCCGGCGAGGGCGCGGACTTCGGCGACGTCGGCAGGAACGAGCGATCGAGTGTGGCCGGCGCGGAAAGATCAAGGACCGGCGTGGGAGGGGATGGCGCCGGGGTGGGCTGGGGGTCGGTGATTTGCCGACGGTAATCGGTCACGAGCATCGGACGCTTCTTCGTCTCGGACAGGCTGCGGAAATTATCGATCCCGAGGGCGATGGAATCGGCGAGCTTTTTGCGCCACTCCGGTTTGGCGATGAGCTGGCTCTCGCCGCGCTCGGTCAGGAAGCCGCCCTCGATCAGGACCGCAGGAACCTTCGTCCGCCGCAGGACGGCAAAGCGGGCGCGTTTCACTCCGCGATCGTACTCGGCCATGCGCCCGACAATGGAATGATAGACGCAGGTCGAAAGCTCGAAGCTGGCGGCGTCTACCGGTCCGCCATTCTGCAAATTGATCGCGGCCAGGGTGAGTCCGTCCTCGTGAGTGGAGGGCGCGCCGCGCGGGGTGAGCGAATAAATCTCGAAGCCGGTCGCGCTCGCGCTGGTGTCGGTGGCATTGAAGTGGATGCTAACGAAAATTGAATTCCTGGTCGCGTTCGCGATTTCCGCGCGGACTTCGAGCGGGACGAAAACGTCGCTCTCGCGCGTGAGCAGAACGCGAAAGCCCTTCGCCTGCAGCAACGGCCGCAGCTTTTGCGCGACGTCGAGCGCATAATCCTTTTCGTAGCCATACCGGCTAACGGCGCCCTTATCGAAGCCGCCGTGACCGGGGTCGAGCACGACGGTTTGCACGTGCCCGAGCGATTGAATCATGTTCGGGCGGATCTGCGGCTCGAGCGTTTTCGCAAGATCGATCCGCGAAACCAAGACGCGGCCATCGTGGATGAACACGGGAAAGCTGAGCCAGTTGCGGACGCCGTTGACCAGCATCTGGCGGCTATCGAGTTGAAACTCGAGTTCGCTCTTGCTGTTCTCGAGGCGAACGGTTTTGCCGGCGACGATCGGATCGGCGAAACCGTAGAAGCGGGCGACATTTTCGATCGTGAGGAAATCGCGTCCGTTGATCTTGATCACTTTCCATTCGACCGCGGCGGAGAGAGTCGCGACGAAGGCAAAAAGGGGAAGGAGGAGCGCCAGGGAACGCTTCATAAGGAGACGGAGATGCAGAATAGATGCCACGCCCGGGCGCCGGCGCAATTCTGCCTTGCCAGCCGCGCGGCTTTTTTCTAGCAGATTCAGAATGCGAAGCAGGTTCATCCTTCGGTGCTCTACTATAGTCCTGGCTGGCCTCGCGGTCACGCGGCCATGCGGCGCCGCCGAAGCGGGCGATTCCGGGAAGCATTTTCTCTGGCGAGTAACAAACCTCGATCACCCTTTTTATCTGCTCGGCTCATTTCACGCCCTGCGGGCGCAGGATTACCCGCTCGGGAAAGAGGTCGACCAGGCGATCGATCAATCGAAACGGTTCGTCTTCGAATTCGACGTGAAACGGACCGATCAAACAAAATACCAGAAGAAACTTTTCGACGCGGCGCATTATCCGGCCGGGGTAACCCTGAAGCAGAAAGTCCGGCCCGAGACTTACGCCTACGCCCAAAAAATCGCGAAGATTCGGAGTAGCGAATACAACGACATCAAGCCGTGGGCGATCGCGTTTTTCATGATGTCGCATCCCTACTTTCACAACGTCTACAGTTATCACGGCGTGGAAGCCTACGTGATGCGCCGGGTCGGCGGCTTGGCCGACGTGGGTGGCCTCGAGTCAACCGACGAACACATTCGTGTCCTCTCGGATATGATCGACGTCGAGTCGGAAGTATTTCTGCTGCAGGCGTTCGTCTACGCGGATAAAAACGCGGCGAATTTTTCCAAGGAAGTTGCAGCTTACAAGCGAGGCGACAGCGACGGACTGGCGGCGATTGACGCGCTGAAGGATCACCAGGCGCCTTTCTTGACGGCGCGACTAATCAATCATCGGAACACCCTGTGGATTCCCCGGATCGAAGCGGAGATGAAGACCGGAAAACCAACGATGATAGTGGTGGGCGCGCGTCATTTGTGCGGCCCCCACAACGTGATCGATCTGCTGCGCGCTCGCGGTTACAAGCTCGAGCAGCTGTAGAATTCGCGCGGCAGTTGCATCGACCGCCCGGCTCGCCGATTTACTGCGCACATGAGCGAGCCCGAGAATCCGTTGCGCGAAGGCCTGACCAATCGCGCGGTGCCGCAGCCGTGCACGGTGGTGATTTTCGGCGCGACCGGCGACCTGACGCATCGGAAGCTCATCCCCGCGCTCTACAACCTGGCGGCGGACGGCGAACTGCCGCCGGCCGTGACCGTGATCGGTTTCGCGCGCCGACCAAAATCGGAGGACGACTTCCGGAGCGAGATGGAAGAAGCGACGAAAAAGTTTTCCCGCCAGGACGTGCGCGACGATGTCTGGAAGACTTTCGCGCAGGCGCTCTTTTATCATCAAAGCGATTTCGACGACGAGAGCGGCTACAAAACGCTGGCGAAAAAGCTGGATGAAATCGACGGCGAACGCGGGACGCGCGGCAACCGGCTCTTCTATTTTGCGGCCGCGCCGGAACAGTTCGAGCCGATCGTCAAAAACCTGAAAGCGGCCGGATTGAACGAGGCGAAGAAGGGCAGCTGGGCGCGCGTCATTATCGAAAAGCCGTTCGGGCGCGATCTCGCCTCGGCGAAAGAATTGAACGACGTCGTCTCGCACGCCTTCGCGGAAAACCAGACTTACCGGATCGACCATTTTCTTGGGAAAGAAACGGCGCAGAACATTCTCGTGCTCCGCTTCGCGAACGCGATTTTCGAACCGATCTGGAACGCGCGTTACATCGATCACGTGCAGATCACGGCCGCGGAAACGCTCGGAGTGGAAGGGCGCGCCGGTTATTACGAAACGGCGGGGGCGTTGCGCGACATGGTGCAGAACCATTTGCTGCAATTGCTTTGCCTGGTGACGATGGAAGCGCCGACCGATCTCGGCCCCGACAGCATTCGTGATGAAAAAGTGAAAGTGGTGCGCTCGCTCCGGCGGTTCGAGCCGGCGGAAGTGGCGCGCGAAGTCGTGCGCGGGCAATACGACAAGGGGACGATCAATGGCAAGGAAGTGCCGGCCTATCGCGCGGAAGACAAGATCGATCCGAAGTCGATGACCGAGACCTTCGTCGCGCTGCGTTTGCTGGTCGATAACTGGCGCTGGGCCAAGGTGCCGTTTTATGTGCGCGTCGGGAAACGTTTGCCGAAATCGGCCACGGAAATTTCCGTTCACTTCAAGAAAGCGCCGATGGTGCTTTTCAATCGCGACAGCATCGATCTCGATCAAAACGTGCTGGTGATTCGGATCCAGCCGGACGAGGGAATTTCGCTGCGGATGATGGCGAAGATTCCGGGCACGAGCCTGCGGATTGAGCCGGTGAAGATGGATTTTCGTTATGGCACGAGTTTTGGCAAAGCCAGTCCGGAAGCGTACGAGCGATTGCTGCTCGATGCCATGAGTGGCGATGCCACGCTCTTCGCCCGGCGGGACGAAGTGGAGGAAGCATGGTCGTTTGTCGATCCGATCGAGGAAGCCTGGGCGCAGAAACAAGACGCGCCCGCGCTCACATTTTATGCGGCCGGTTCGTGGGGACCGGAGGAAGCGGATGAGTTGATCGCGCGCGACGGACGGAGCTGGCGCCGATTGTGAAATTCAGGAATCGTTAGCCGCCGATGGAAACGACGACACTCGGAATGAAGGTGGCGATCGACCAGATCGGGCTCGAGTTGAAAAAACTTTGGAGCGAAGGTGACGGCTCAACGACCCGCGCGTCGTCGATCAATCTCGCGGTTTATGGCGAAGGTGCGGGTTCGTTGTCGCGCAACACCGGGCTGCTCCAGGAAGTGACAAAAGACAACGCCTGCCGCGCGATCGTGATCGGAGCGGAGCCGGGAGCGGAGACCGGGGTCGAGACGTGGATCAGCGCCCATTGCCACCTGCGCGACGGGAAGAAGCAGGTCTGCTCCGAGCAAATTTCGTTTCTGCTGCGCGGAGAAGCGAAGAAGACGCTGCCAAACATCGTCTTTGCGGAGCTGGATTCCGATCTGCCGCTTTATCTCTGGTGGCAGGCGCCGATTGAGTCCGGGATCGATCCGCAACTGTGGAGTTGGATTGATCGCTTCATTTTCGACAGTCAGACCTGGGACGATTTCGCCACGCAATGGCCGCTCGTCTCGGTCGAAAAAGAGAATGGTCAGCGCCGAACCGTTTTGTGCGATCTGAATTGGACGCGGCTGGTTTATTTTCGCCTCGCCTTCGCGCAATTTTTCGATCATCCCGCGTCGCATCATCATTTTTCCAAACTGGAAAAAATCACGCTGACGCACGGGCGCGGTTTTCGGTCGACGGCGATGCTTTTTGTGGGCTGGCTCGCGGCGCAATTGGAATGGAAGGGGCAAAAAACGGACGACGGTTTCACTTTTGAAAATGCGGCGGGACGCGCGGTGAAGATCGAACTCCGGGAAGAGGGCGACGAGCCGCTGGCCGGACTGCGGGCGCAATCGGGCCAGATCGAATTCAAGGTTTGCCGCGCCGCCTGCGGTGATCTGCTGGAGGTTGGGCGCGGCCGGCACGGCAAAACCTACGAGCACCAGATGCTGCCGGGCGGCTCGAATGAGCCGGCGAAATTGCTGAGCGAAGAATTGCTGCGAGGCGGCACGCATCGCACCTACCTGACGGCGGTGGAAAAAGTGCTCGCGCTATTTTAGGCGAAAACTTTTCGCAGCGCGGCGACGTTTTTTTCCAGCGCGAATAGCTGGGCCGCGCGCGCCCGACCGTGTTTTCCCATCGCCCTTGCCGTCTCGGGATCGCGCAGCAATTTTTCGATCGCGCCCGCAAGCGCAACGGGATCGTCCGGAGGAACGAGATAACCGGTTTCATTATTCACCACCATTTCGGGAATTCCGGCGACGGTGGTGGAGACGACCGGCAGCGACGACGCCATCGCTTCCATAATGACGGTCGGAAGATTATCCATCGCGCCATTAGAATCGACCCGCGCGGGGAGCACAAAAACGGAAGCAGTCCCGAACAGCGCTCGGATTTCTGCCTGCGGTTTTTCGCCGGTGAAAGTGACCGCGCCGGTCAGTTCGTTTCTTTGTAATTGCGCTTCCAATTCCGCGCGCAACGGACCGTCGCCCACAATCTGCGCGGCAAATGGCAGCGTCCGCAACTGGCGCAAGGCGTCGAGCAAAACATCGACTCCCTTTTTGCCGATCAGGCGTCCCACAAAAACAAGGCGCGCCGGCGCGGCGAACGAACTCGCGTTGAAATCAGCGAGATCGATTCCGTTA
>JBBSEO010000130.1:0-6656 GCA_038239645.1 Chthoniobacterales bacterium
GCGATGCGGCTGTGCGCGTCCCACGCGCTGGTGTCGGAGAGAATGACCTGATCGCCGGGCTGCAGGCCGTTCAGGATTTCAATGGTGTTGACGGAGCTTTTGCCGAGCTTGACCGGCGTGCGCACGGCCTCCCCACTGGTGCCGACAAGTTTGAAAATTCCCACGGTGTTATTTTCCTGGCCAAAGGCCGGACGTCCGACATAAACGACGTCGTTCAGCCGCTCAAGTTCGATCGTCCCATCAACCGTTAGGTCAGGTCGAGCGCCGCGCGGCAGTTCGCCATCCAGCGCCACATCCACTTTGACTGTGCCTTGCTCGACCGCGGGATCGACGCGGGTGACGTGTCCCTTCGCGACGCCGTTCCGCGTATCAACGGTTGCGATCTGGCCGGTCTGGACATCCTTCGCCTGGGTCTCGGCGATTTTGATCTCGGCCTTAAGGCGAGTCGGATCAGCAACGCGGGCGAGATTAGTGCCAGCCTTTACCAGTTGCCCGACATCGACCGGCAGTTGTTGCAGCACACCGTTCATCCCCGCCTTCACGTGCAAGGCTTCCACCTGATCGAGTTTTAATTGCGCCGCCGCTTTGAGCTGGTCAACCTCGGCTTGCTTCGAGGTGAGCTGCGGATCGATCGAATCGCGCGCAAAATCGAGGCGCTTCTGCTCGATTCCGGCGCGGTTCGCCAGTTCCGCTTCCTTCACCTTGGCGGTCTTGAATTGCAGTTCCGAGACGAGGCCGTTCTTCTTTAGTTCGTCGTTCGTTTGGCTTTCCATCCGTGCCTGTTCGAATTCCGAATGCACACGCGCGGTGGTCGATTCCTGATCGAGAAGATCGCGCTGCAATTTCGCCCGCAGCGTAATCAGTTCGGCCTCGGCCGCCTTTTCCTTCGAGGCGGCATCGTTCGCCGCCTGCTCGAGTGCAGGACTCGTTAGCTCAACGATCACTGTGCCTGGATGAACCTCACCGCCGGGCCGCACAACGATCTTTTCCACCCGCCCGTCCGTATCCGAAGAAATCCAGCGAATCTCCTCGGGAACCAAAGTGCCGAGACCGCGGACTTCGCGGACCATGGGCCCGCGTTTGACGGTATCGATCCACACGGTTGAACGCTCGACGCTCGGCACCGCTGGTTTGAGACGCGAGAGCAAAACTGTAATCAGAAGCAGCGCGAGCAGGCCGCCGACCGCAAACATAATGCGACGACGACGCTTCTGTTTGGCCACGCCTGGCCGAACCTTATCCATTCCCGAACTGGCGAGCGTGAACCCGCTCGGGCGAACGATCGTCTCTTCTTTGCGCACTTCTGATTTTCGCGGGATCACGCCGTTAGAGGTGAGAGATGGCGCGCAGGAAATCAGCCAGCGCGTGAGCGTTGCTGAAAATCGGAACCGCGGCGGTCATCCCGATGGCGGTGAAAGCCGCGAGTTCGAGTCGGAACTCACCGCGTGCTTCCTTTCGAAAATAGTCGGTGCTGATGCTGCGGAAGGAAGGGAGCTGCGGGCAAGCACGCCCGCGGCCGAATTTCGGGAGCACCGCGGTTTGGAATTGCGAATCAATCGAAGGAAAATGGCGAAACGAGCGCGAGGCCGTGCGAGGATAATTCGAGATCAGGATGGGTTTCATTTTTCTATCCTTTGTCTCCGTGAGATGCGCGAAGCAGCTGCAACGGATTCAAAAAGTTTAAGTTTCGCAACCCCTATCGCAATGCCCGTGCCAGCTCCAAACAGACCATCGTAACTTATTCTGGTATAAACGCTTACGATGACTCCGAAAAAATGGGGCGACCCTGCAATAAGCCGCCCGTGGGATTTGGCCGTCCCGATTCCGGGACGCTATTTCGGAAGCCGAAAGATCGCTTCCGCGCCGCGAGCGTTGACGCGATTCGCAAGCGAGAGCGAACCGCCATGCGCTTCGACGATCTGCCGGGACAGGGCCAGGCCAATGCCGGACCCGTTCGGTTTGGTGGTGAAAAAAGGCACGAACAAATTTGTCGAATTCATAATTCCCTGGCCCTCGTCGCGAACAATAATCTCCACGCACTCGCCGGATTCTTTCCAGCCAACGGTGACGGCGCCACCCGTCTCGAGCGACGCTTCCGCCGCGTTGTAGAGAAGGTTGATCAAGACTTGTTCGATCTGCGCGGCGTCCGCGCGCACCGCAACAGGACCGCCATTTTGCACTTTCACGTGCAATCGCGTTTCCAGGTTCGCGGCCCGCGTGACAACATCGCGAACCTCGAGTGCTTCCTTCTGTGGCGGAGGGAGGCGCGCCAACCGCGCATAAGCCTGCATAAAGCGACTGAGCGATTCCGCGCGCGACGCGATCACGTTCAACCCGCTGCGGGTGTCTTCCTGCCAGTCGGCCGGGAGCGGCTCGCGGCGCAGGAGCGTCTCCAGACTGCCGGCGACGGATTTGATCGGTGCGAGCGAATTATTCAGCTCGTGCCCGAGCACCCGAACCAACCGTTGCCAGGCAATGCGTTCCTCTTCGCGCAGGGTGCGACTCAGATCCCGCAGGACGAGGAGCTCGTGCGGCAATCCGCGTTCGCGAAACGAGCTGCGACTAATCCCCCAGCGCCCGGTCCCGCCCGGGAAGGTCAACGTTAACGGAACGTCGTCACGATTATCGAGACACGCTTCCAGACCAAGATCGCGCGCCCGCCGACCGAGCAATTTGTCCATCGATTGGCGCAAAAGATTTTCCCCGGCGCGATTGACCAGGCGCAGTTTGCGCTCGGGATCGAACGTGAAAACGGCGACGTCGATCTCGGCCATGATCGTGCGCAGCAAAGCGGTCGCTTCAAAAGCGCCGAGCCGCTGAATTCGCAGGGTTTCGCCGAGCATGTTCACTTCGAGCAACGCCTCGCCGAGAGCGTCGTTCGGGCGGGCGCCGCGAGCGCGGACGGAGTAGTCGCCCTCGCGCAGAGCCGCGAGCAGATTGGTCACAGTCTGCCAGGGTCGAATGGTATGCTCGCGCGTCGACGCGATGTAGCCGCCGGCAAAAACAACAATAAGCAACGTCAGCGTCCACTGGACTTTCGCGCTGTAATCGCCCAGCCAGAGCAACCCCAACGCCGTCAGCGCGGCAGGAAGAACCGCCCCCACCACCAACCACGTCAGGTGATTTTCGTGCGCAATCCGTTTCCGGATTTTGCCGCGATCTTTCATCCCACCGATCTAATGAAATCAGAGCCCATAAAGCTGCAGCCGCCGGTAAAATGCGCTCCGGCTCAAACCCAGCGCCTCCGCCGCCTGCCGCGCGTTACCACCGGCGCGTGCCAGCGCCTTTTTGATCAAATAGGCCTCGACTTCTTCGAGACTCATTTCTTCCAAAGCACGACCTTCTCCGCCGCCGGTGGAAAGGCCGAGATCGCGCGCTTTGATTTGCGGTCCGACCGACATCAGCACCGCGCGCTCGACCACATGATCGAGCTCGCGCACATTTCCCGGAAATTCGTGCTTTAAGAGTCGTTCCCGCGCGCCCTCGTCGAAGCCGGCGAAACCCTTCCGATACCGTTTCGAATGCTGCCGCAAAAAATTGTTCGCGAGCAGCATGATGTCTTCGCGCCGATCGCGCAAAGGGGGCAGCGCGATCTCGATCGTGTTGAGACGAAAGAGCAAATCCTGCCGAAATTTCCCCGCGGCGACTTCCTCGGGCAAATAGGCGTTCGTCGCCGAAATGATCCGCACATTGGCGTGGAGAGTTTTCGACGAACCGACGCGCTCGAACTCGCCGGTTTCGAGCATGCGCAAGAGCTTGGCCTGCAGATTCAGCGGGATGTTCGCGATTTCATCCATGAATAATGTGCTTTCATCCGCCAGCTCGAAGCGGCCCGCCCGGTCCGTCTTTGCATCGGTGAAAGCGCCTTTGACGTGGCCAAAAAGTTCGCTCTCGAAAATCGTTTCGGACAGCCCGCCCATGTTCACCGTGATCATGGAATGCGAAGCGCGCGGCGAAAGCGCGTGAAGTGCCTGCGCAACGAGATTTTTCCCGGTGCCGTTCTCGCCGGTGATGAGCACGTTCGCGTCCGACGGAGCGACGCGCCCGATCATTTCCATCACGGGCTGCATCGCGGGCGCTTCGGCGACGATCTTCGGCGCGTTGCCGCGGAGGAGCTGGTTCGCCGCCTCGAGTTTGCGGCCTTTGCGCAGCGCACTGCTCAATTCCAGCTGCGTGCGGACAATCGCGAGCACGCGCTCGTTGTCCCACGGCTTCGGGACGAAATCGCGCGCGCCACGTTTCATTGCCTCGACCGCGAGGTCGATCGTCGCCCACGCCGTCATCACGACAACCGGGAGCGTGTGATCAAGCTCCTGTAATTTTGGAATGACTTCCAAGCCCTCCTGACCTGACGTCGTGTCGCGCGTGTAATTCAAGTCTATCATCAAAAGCGCGTAATCGCGTTTCTCCAGCGCATTAAAAATGGCCGGCAAGGAGGTTACCGTATCGGTCTGGTAGCCCGCGCCTTTGAGCAGGATCCTCAACGCCTCGAGGACATCCACCTGATCGTCGGCGATTAAGATTCTAGACACGGGATTACTCTCAACGGTGTTTCGGGAGCGCTGTCAATGCTGCGAAGCGTCGGTTCAGCGGCGCGTGGTGCCTTAACGGTGTCCCTCCTGACCCTCTCAGAACAGGCTTTATGCCATCGACGGCGAATCGGTGTTATTCTCTATCAATGAGATACTTACAGGCTGAGATAGCGTAACCCATTCAAACGATGAGTGCCAAACGCGGGAAAAACCGATCTCGTTCGCGGGACTACACCGCCACCTGCGCTTGCAGCTCAGGCGCGACCATTTCGGTAAAATAGCGGCCGAGGTAACTCTCGAACTTCTCGCCTAACTCGAGCCGGAGTTTTTCTTCCAGGACGGTCCGCTCCTGCCCGCTCAAAACCGGCCGGCGCGAATCACTCACGAGACCGTGGCTGCCCTGATACCAGCTCCGCGAAGCCGCGATCAGCTGGTTGAAATCGGTGCGACCCGTTGGCTCGATCCCAAAAAATCGCAGGAACGCAAAAGTACCTTGTTCGTTGTTCGCGAACTCCTCGAAATAAAAAATTTCCTTGGCGGTGCCCGGCAATTGATCGAACGCCATAATGTTATTGGTGAACGACGTGAACTCCGTCAGCGCCTCGCCAAAACGCCTGCGCTTACGCACGAGATAATGCGAAACGAAACAGTCGATCGGATCACGCAAAAGCAACGCGACGCGCTGGTAAACAGGCTGACCGTTTTCGTGAAAGAGCCCCGCATATTCGCTGCGATTGAAGAGCTTCCGGACGTCGTGCGTCCGATCGAAGAGTAACGGTCCCTCGGCGATGAGATGGGGACGTCCTGGAGTGCGCACGCGACCAAAATGCTCGACGCAATGGCGCAGCCAGTTGATCCCGCTCCGCGGAAAAGATATTACGAGGCTGCGCTCCATCGGCTTCGCCCCATCCTTGCATAGGGTCGAGCCTGACAAAAGGGCAAAAGCGCTATCTCAATTCAAACCCAAAGCGTGCGATCGAGCGTCCGATATTGGATCGCCTCGCTGACGTGCTCGGCATCAATGGAATCAGCCGCGCCGAGATCGGCGATGGTCCGCGCCACTTTCAGGATCCGATCGTAAGCCCGCGCGCTGAGATTCAGCTCCGTCATCGCCACTCGGATGAGTTCCTGAGAATCGGGATCAAGTTTGGCGTGAGTCTTCAATTGCCGCGTCGTCATCCGCGCGTTGCATTTTGTATTTTTGTCCTTCGCGAAACGGTGACGCTGCCGGTCCCGGGCATCCGCGACGCGCGCCCGGATCGCACTCGAACTTTCTTCGACCCGCTCGCTCGCAATGTCACGATATTCCACCGCCGGCACCTCGATGTGCAGATCGATCCGATCAAGCAGCGGTCCAGAGATGCGCTGGCGATAACGTTGCACCTGCACCGAGCCGCACCGGCACTCGCGTTTCAGATCGCCGAAGTAGCCACAAGGGCAGGGATTCATTGCCGCCACCAGCATGAATTCGCTCGGGAACGTGACACTCCCGGCCGCCCGCGAAACGGTCACCCGCCCATCCTCCAGCGGCTGGCGCATCACCTCGAGGGTCGAGCGCTTGAACTCCGGCAATTCATCCAAAAACAGCACGCCGTTGTGCGCGATGCTCACTTCGCCCGGGTTCGGGATCGCGCCGCCGCCGAGCAATCCGACGTCGCTGATGGTGTGATGCGGCGAACGAAAAGGCCGCGTCGCGACAAACGATTCTTCGTCACGCAAGAGTCCAGCGATGCTGTGGATTTTCGTCGTCTCGATCGCCTCTTCCATCGACATCGGCGGAATGATGGTTGCGATCCGCTTCGAGAGCATCGATTTGCCGGAGCCGGGCGGGCCGACCATGAGGACATTGTGGCCTCCGGCGACCGACACTTCGATCGCGCGCTTGACGTGGGCTTGTCCTTTGACGTCGGCAAAATCGACTTCGTAATCCTGGTGCGTCGCAAAAAATTTCTCCATGTTCCCGCGTATCGGCTGAAGGGTGCATTCGGTCCGGAGAAAGGAGTAGGTCTCGCGCAAATTGCGCACGCCGTAGATCGCGATCCCATCGACCATCGCTGCTTCGCGCGCATTTGCCGCCGGCACGAACAGCGCTTTTTTTCCGCGGCGTCGCGCCTCCAGCGCAAC
>JBBSEO010000131.1:0-6555 GCA_038239645.1 Chthoniobacterales bacterium
ACAGTTACTGCACCCGGGATCGCCATTCGACTTCAACATGTTCTCGCGCAGGCGCGAAAAATCATTCCCGAAGAAAATGTCGGAGAGGGATTTTCCCTCACTCAATCGGCCGAGCGGACGCGCGTACCACGGGCAGGGCAGGACCTCATCCTGATCTCGGACCATCAGTTCGGAAAATGGCCAATTGCAAAAGGTGGTGGAAAATTCATCGGCGGCGCATCCCGCGAAATAACGGCGCATCGCGCTCAGATCTCCCTGCGGAACCGCGGTCGGAAACTGATCCTGCGCAGGATCGGCTGCCACCTGGAAAAACTTATCGAGCGAAGGCCCCGGTTTCGCAAATCTGGAATTGAAGGTCTGGCCTTCCTCGAGGACGAACGCGGCCGGTAGATAAATCTCGATCCCAGCCCGAGCCGCTTCTTCCACGATTTGATTGCGGTAAAAGTTGAACTTGGCCGGGTGAGCGGACAATTCCTGTTCCAGATCGTAACCGGAAAACATCGGGACGACGTGACGGAAATCGATGACCGCTCCACCCAGCTCTTTCGCCATCGCAACAAAAGCGGGCGCCTCGTGAATATTCTGTTTCATCAGAACGTAATTGAAAACAAATCGCCGACGCTGGGCCCCGCTCTGGATCTTCAGGTCGCGCAACGCCAGAATATTGGCGATGACACTTTCGTATTTCGCCCCAACTCGGATCCGCTCGAAAAGATCCTTGGTCACGGCGTCGATCGAGAAAAGAAGGGAAGCGACTCCCGACTCGATGATTATGCGGCGGATTTTCGCGCGGAGGAGGGTCGCGTTCGTGCAGAAACCAGTTTCAATTTCGGGGTGTTCCGAACGCAGGAAGGTGAGAATCTCCGGCAGGTTACGCGCGAGCAGAGGCTCGTCTCCGCAGGAGAGCATGACCTCGCGAACGTGCGGCCCGAGCTCGTCGAACATCGCCCGGAATTGCTCAAACGTTAGTTGCCGCGTTGGGCGCCGGAAAACTTCCTCATCGGAAAAGGCGCACATGGTGCAACGCAGATTGCATTTATTGATCAGATCCAAGCGCAGGGTAAGACCACGTTGTTTGCGCAGAGATTGATGCAAACGCGCTTCGGAGGTTACCGCTTCCGCGATGACAGCGGCAGAACTTTGATCTGAGCTCCCGGTCAATTTGGTGGCTTCGCCTAGAACGTGCGTCTGGACGTTGCGTGTCTCCAAGTCCAACTGCAAAAGATGCCGCTCCGGCCCGTTGGCACCCTTTTTCTCGCTCTCGTTCTACACCACCGCGTCCGCGGGCAGGAGGGACCAGAAAGGGCTGATCGCTGGCGATTCTTTTTCCTCGCGTTTGCCCTGGGGCTGCTGCGGCCGCCTTACCAACTGATCGGCCTCGTCATTTTTTCTTTGCCGGCGACGTGGCTGCGCGGCCGACAAGCGCAGAGATTCTTTGCCGTTTTTTTCGGAATTCTCCTCATCACTGGCCTCGCCTGGAGTCTGATTATCCCGCACCTTTTCACGCAAATGCGCACCGATGTGGTCATCGCTCCAATGTCACAACTGCATCTTATCCTGACCAACCCCGGTGATTTTGCGCGCGTGCTCTGGAGAGAAAGCTGGGCCAAAGCGCCGGCTCATTTCGCGGAGCTCATGGGCTACTTTGGCTGGCGTCACCTGCCTTTGCCGGCGTGGCTGGCGGCGGCAACAGGTCTGGGTTTGATCTTATCCCTCTTCACTCTTGATCTCCGCGTGCTCCGCTGGACATGGCCTCTTCGCGTTCTCGTGCTCTTTCTCTCGTCGCGATTTTAGGGGTGATCACAGAAATTTATGTCTCTTGGAACGCGCTCGGCGCCACCGAGGTTGTAGGGCTGCATGCGCGCTATTTTCTAACCTTCGTCCCATTTGTATCTCTCGGTCTCGGCAGGCAGACGGCGCTGGGGGACAAACGATGGATTCCTGGGGTGCTCTTTGGCGGACTTACTCTGGTTAATGTTCTCGCCCTGGGGCTGCTCGCACACGCTTCTTACCCTTGAAAACTCGCAGAATCCTCCGAAGCCCTCGATGCCTTTTAACCTGCCAGGCGATGACATGACCGTTTCCCACTTTATCGTCACGTTCCTGAAACGCGACTTCCACGAGTTCGGATGGATGTGAAGAGTTGTACCATCGAGCGATCTCGCGCAGCAGCCTTGGGGAGAAGATAGTGTAGTGGTGGAAGCTGTAGGGTCCGTTCATTTCAGCCGTCCGGTCATGATAGGTCGAACCGCGCTGGTAATGCTCGACCAATTCCATCAAACCAGTAAGCTGTCGGTCTCGATCTGACTCGAGCGCATCGCGCGTCGGGACGATGCAAAAAATATAACCATCGGGTCGCACCACCCGAACCCATTCCTCCAACGCCCGCAACGGGTTGGGCAGATGCTCCCACACGTGCGAATGCAACACGAAATCGATCGAGGACGACGCCAGGGGTAGCGCGGCGGCGTCGCCGGGAATGTCGATCGCCGCCACTCGACCGCAGCGTTCCCTCTGCTCTTTCTCAAAAAGCGCGTAATCGATCGGGTCGAGTTCCCACGAAAGGCCGACGCTTTTGGTGTCCAGACCGAAGGGATTATGGGCGGCCGGTCCTATCTCGATTCCTCTCAGACCGTCGAGTAACTGGTGGGCGAGCCGGGACTCAGGAAAAACGCCAGTCGCCGTCATCAAATTCTACTTACCCGTCCGCGCTCCGCATTGCAAAACCAGCACGCCGCGCAATACTCCTCCACCACGGAAGGGTGGCTGAGTCCGGTTTAAGGCACTCGACTCGAAAGTGAAAAATTGGATTTTGCGTGGATTTGCTAGGTTTTGCCTACCATGCCGAAACCAGCGGGAGCCAATGTTTTACGCACGGTTTGGCTTTTCAAAACATGCCTTTGGTTTGCGGGTTCTTGCTCGAAAACTGACGCTGACCGTAGAAACTGACCGTAGAAAATTTTGGCAGCTTCAGTGTCGACGCGTGATTGAATTCCTCGGACCGCTTCCCGGTTTTGCACCGTCTTTATGAACATCGATTGCGCCATTCGCGGCGCATCTCTTGACTCTCGCCATGGGATGCTGCGTCGTATGGAAAACGATAGCACGAGAATCCAACCGCCTTTGCTGGACAAACGTATGGCCTATTCGCCCGGAGAATTTGCGGCCTTATTTGGAAAACATCAGACGTGGGGATATCGCCAACTCTATCGTGGAACAATTAAGGCAATTACCCAATGCGGCCGCATCATGATTCCCTGCACCGAGGTAGAACGGCTCTTGAGTTCTGCGAAAACATATAACGGCAAAGTTCAGCCGCAACGAAGCCGACGCTAGCTCTCTAGGATGAGCGAGATGGCACTAAAGCGTGCGGAACTTTCCGCAAAGGTCCGAGATTTTCAAGTGCCGTGTCATCGACTTGCACCGCGCCGGTTCTGCGCGACCCGAGAGGCTCGCGACCGCGCGAGGGGGCAGTTTCACATTTCGGCAAGCGCGCAGCCGTCTCGGAAATATTCGCAGTGGAGGAACGCCCCAACAGATCTTTTTCGAGTGGATGCTGCACAATCGAGCCAGTTTTTGCTCCCGCCTTTCCTGAAATGGAACGCATCGGCCTAGAGGACCGCACGATTAACGGTACGGCTCGCAACGAAGCGAACCGATGGCGGAAAGGCTGAGAGCGACAGGGACGGAGCTGATGATCGCTCCTACCAATCACTCGTAGCGGGGCTGGTTCAAAACCGTGTCGTCTCAAGCTTCTCCATGAACTCATGGATTCGATTGCCCGGCATTCTCGTCGGGAAAAGTTCTTGGACCTGCACCTTCAAAACTTCCGCGAGGTAGAGCATCGTCTTGTCGTCGACGTAGGAGAGCCGCGCTTCAATCTTCGAGACGCCGCTGCGGCTCGTATCGAAGCCAGCCAATTGAAGCTTCGTGGCAAGGTCTGACTGAGACCAGCCGAGCGCGTAGCGGCGACGGCGCACCTGCAGACCAACGTTGTTCTTGTAGCGCATTCTGGAGTCCTCCTGTGCGCTACGAGTCCTTGGGCTGCGCCGTTTCGAAGCTCACGCGGGGGGCGGATGTCGTCTGGCAGAGCTCCAGCAGTTTGTCGGCTTCGACGCTCGGCAAGGCGCCAATGACCTCCTCGCGGAATTCAGCAATTGGCCGCAGGTAATATTTCGATACGAAAAGCCGATCGAGTGCCTCGCCGGCAAGGCCAAGCACTAGGTCAAACGTCTCGCTCTCGGAGTCGATATGCGACACCAGCGCACGGGCGGGGAAGTTCACTCGTGCGATGCAGCCGTTGTTCCCTGTCACCGACCACCGCGAACCTCCGCCCTCTGTCGGAGTGTATTCGTGTTCGTGGCGGCGAGCGTCGCGGACGAGATCGGCTTTGAGCCCTTTCAGGCGTTCGGTTCGGATAGCGATGTCGCGATGCAGAAGGACTGCTTCGTTTACGAGTCTTTTTGTTTGGATTTCGGTCATGGCAATAAAAGCAGGGTTGAGTTTTCTTGCCGCGCTCGCTCCGGCGCACTTGCTCCAGAAGTGGCGCGACACGAACGGTCTACACCCCGTTTTTCGCTGACCTGATGAGCAGCGCGCCGTTCTTTCTCCAGTGTTCTGGAGTGCGCATCAGACGTGTTCTCACGACCTGCGAAAAATTTTGACAGGTTTACACCTGGTCCGCCTCGGATTGGGCGCTTTGAATCGCCGGAGCACCAACTTCCGCTCTCCTGCGGCGAAGTGGTTATCGCCGGAATCTTGCTGCTGTGTTCATCTGAACATACGCTGCTGAAGGAAGAAAGAACCCTATGAAAGCAGCCACCACACGCCACCGCCAACCTGTAGAGAATGAGTCATTTACCTCAGCCACGACGATTGCAGCTCTGCTGTTCTTGGCTGCGAAGTTTCCTCACCGCCAATTCAACAGCGCCGAGCTAGCCGTTCTCTCCGGCATCGGGCGCACAGCGATGTCTCAGATCAAGAACGCGGCGGACACGCCGTTTTCGCTCGGCAAATGCACGCTGCAGTGTCTGGACGTCTGGCTTGCCAAGCACCCCGGCTTCAAACAAGAATGATTCTCCGGGGTCGGGAGGAGGGAACAAGGTATGCCAAGAGGAGTACGCAAGAGCATCACGCTTCCTGGCTTGCTTACTCCGGCGGTGAAGCAGCGCTGCGCAGAATTTGGTCACAGCACCCTTACGCCGTATGCGGTCGAGCTGGTCTGCTACGATTTGCGATCTGACGCGAAGCACGAGATCACCGTCGCGATCGCTTGTGACACCCAGGCAGCGCAGGACGCTGTCGATCACGAGTTAGTCTCGCGCTACCAACCGGGGCAGAAACGCGAGGGGCTGCTCGTGCAGATCGTCGAACGCATTCACCACTTGCAGGATCTCGCGGCACGAAGCCGGCACGATCTTCCGGTGCAGCTGAGCGCCGTCCGCGATCGTGTCACCTTCCCTTCGGACATCTGGCGCCTGGTTGACGTGCGCTGGCAGGAGCTTGGCTATCCGTCGGTCTCGGCCTATCTCACGGGGTTGATCCGCTACGATCTGCTCGTAGGAGGACCGCATTCGTCGACAACGGCAGACCCAAGATCGAAGCTACAACGCAAGCTCACGCGCAAGACTCTCGCGGCCCGCCGCAAAGGAGGCCGCCGCAAGATCCTGCTAGATCACTTGATCGAAGAAGCGGAAGGACACCCGGTGCCGCAGGAAGAGCCGCGGCGTGCACCAGATAACCGAGCACGAGTGAAACGGGCACGAGCAGCAAGAGGAAATTGAAAATCGTCACGGCTTCTGTGTTGTAAGGACGCTACGAGTTCGGTTTTTTCAGGCGCGAGATCAGATGCTCGCCCGATATTCGCTGGTCAGGTTTGTGATCAGAAATACAATCATCTCGTTGCGCGTAATTTTAGTTTCATCATCCTTATTTTCGGATGAGATCATTTCTTCAACTCTGATTGATTACACGACAGCTTATGGGATCGGAAAAGCGTTGACCGTAGCAAGCATAACTTCTGTGCCGTGAAGATCGCACCAGGAAATTGGTTCAACTTGGAAAAATTGCGGAGCCGACCGGCCCGGTTGTCCAGTCGGGCATCGCCCCCGGATGAAATGCCGCTGCGCGCGGAGTTGTTAACCATCGACCAACTGGCCTCGCGGGCCAGGATCATCGCCGCAAAACACCGGGTCGCAGATAAGAAAGCGAGCAACCGTTTGCTCGCCGGAACGCGTCGTCCGCATTGTTTCGAGCTTCGTCATTCCGGATAACCGGGAGTTCGATTACGCCTATGCCAAATTTTACCTGCAAACTATCTGACCCCGCGACGCCTCTCACCCATTCCTGGGAACACACCGTCGGCAGCGGTCACGCGCCGCTCGCCTTGCGCGCCGATTGGCAGGCGCAACTGCGGCGCTGTCACCAAGAGCTGGGGTTTAGGCACGTTCGTTTTCACGCGCTGCTTTCCGATCAGATGGGAACGCTCATCTGCCAGAACGACAAGTTGCTCTATTCGTTCTTTAATGCCGACCAAATAATGGACTTCCTGCTTTC
>JBBSEO010000132.1:0-6537 GCA_038239645.1 Chthoniobacterales bacterium
GATAATCGCCGAGAAATAATCGATGCCGTAACTGCCGAGATTCGAAACGGTGAAGGAGCCACCCTGGAATTCCTCCGGCTTCATCCGTTTGTGGCGGGCGCGATGCGCGAGGTCTTTCACCGCCTCACTGAGTTCGCGCAGTGATTTCTGCTGCGCCGCGCGAATCACCGGCGTAACGAGCCCGTCCTCGATCGCCACCGCCAAAGCCAGGTCGACGTCCTCAAATTGCACAATGGCGTCGCCTGCAAACGCCGCGTTCGCCTTCGGAACTTTCACCGCTGCTTCCACCGCCGCCTTGAGTAGGAAATCGTTCACCGTGATTTTCGCGGTGTCGCTCTCTTCGCCCGCGGCCTTTAGTTCGGCGCGCGCCGAGACCAGCGCCGTGGCATCGACATCGATGTTCAGATAGAAATGCGGGACCGGTCCCTTGCTCTCAACCAGACGCTCGGCGATAACCTTCCGCATTCCCGTGAGCGGAATGCGAGTTCCACTGAGCGAAGATGATGCCGTCTTCTCTTTCGACACGGGCGCTTTGATTTTTGCCTGCCCGCCGCCAGACTTTCCGGCCGCGCGAATATCGCTTTCCGTGATGCGACCGTCGGGCCCGGTGCCTTTGATGGTGGCGAGATCGACCCCAAGCTCCCCCGCGAGACGGCGAGCGACCGGTGATGCATTGACGCGATTTTCGTTCGCGGTCGCGACCAATTCTTTTTTGTCTTCGCGCGGCGCTTCCTTTTTCTTTTCGGGTGGCGCCGTTTCCTCCTTCTTATTGTCCTTCGCGGCCGGCTTTTCCTTTTCTTCAGCAGCCGGTTTTTCTTCAGCAGCCTTGGGCTTCTCCTCCGGCGCGTCCCCTTCGCCTTTCTCGCCGATGAACGCGATCTTCTGACCGACTTCGACTTTGCCGCCTTCCTCGACGTAAATTTCCGTCAGCGTGCCGTCTTCGGGCGATTCCCATTCCATCGTCGCCTTATCCGTCTCGATCTCGGCGATGACATCGCCCGCCGCCACCTGGTCGCCCTTCTTCTTTTTCCAGGCCACGAGCGTCCCTTCCGTCATGGTGTCGCTCAACTTCGGCATTTGGATTTCCGGCATAACGATTCCCTAGACGTAACAGACTTTTTTCACCGCCGCGATCAGCTTCTCCGCATTGGGCAGGACCGCTTTCTCCCAATTTTCGTTATATGGCATCGGCACCTCTTCCTGCGCTACGCGCAAGACCGGGGCATCGAGCGCATCGAAAATATTTTTCTGGATGCGATAGCAAATCTCAGCGCCCACCCCACAGAACGGCCGGTCCTGCTCAATCACCACGACCCGGTGCGTTTTGGAAACCGATTCATAAATCGCCTTCTCGTCCAGCGGCTTGATCGAACGCAGGTCGAGCACTTCCGCGCTGATCCCCTCGTCTTCCAACTGCGCCGCGGCCGCGAGAGCGATCGGCACCGTTTGCGCATAGCAAATCACCGTGACGTCGGATCCCTCGCGTTTGATCTCAGCTTCGCCCAGCGGAATGAGCAAGTCGGTTTCGATCGGCTCGACCTCGCCCTTGCTGCTGTAGAGCAATTCGGCTTCCAGAACGAGGACCGGATTGTTGTCGCGGATGGCGGTCTTGAGTAATCCCTTGGCGTCGCGCGGCGTGGCCGGCGTGCAGATCTTTAATCCCGGCACGTTCGCATAAAGGCATTCCGTCGCGTGCGAATGAGTCGCGCCGAGCTGATGCGCCGGTCCGTTCGGGCCGCGAAACGTGATCGGAATGTTGAATTGGCCTCCGCTCATCGTCAGCATGTTCGGCGCGTTGTTCACCACCTGATCGAAGGCCACGAGAGAAAAGCTAAAGGTCATGAATTCGATTACTGGACGGAGCCCGACCATGGCCGCGCCCACGCCAAGACCAGCAAAGCCATTTTCGCTGATCGGCGTATCCACGATTCTCTTCGCGCCAAATTTTTCCAAAAGTCCCTGCGACACTTTGTAGGCGCCGTTGTATTCGGCCACTTCCTCGCCCATGAGAAAGACGTTCGGGTCGCGTTCCAATTCCTCCGCCAGCGCCTCGTTCAGGGCCTGCCGATACGTGATCTCGCGCATTTCACCGCTCATGGGACAAAAGTAAAATCATACAGCTTCTCGAGCGGTGATTCCGGGCTTTCCTCGGCAAACTTCACGCTCTCAAGCGCGGTTTGTTTCGCCTTTTTGTCGAGCTCATCGAATTTTTCGTTCGACAAAATTCCTTCGCGGCTGAGTTGTGCGCGCAGTCGCGTGATCGGGTCGTCCAGCCGATATTTTTCCAGTTGTTCCTTCGTCCGATAACTCGCGGGGTCAGACATGGAATGGCCGCGGTAACGGTAGGTGCGCATCTCCACGAAGGCCGGATGCGGCTCGGCCCGAATCGACGCGATCACTTCGCCGAGCTTGTCGCGCACTTCACGGAAGTTCATTCCATCCACGATCATCGCCGGAATATCGTACCCTTCCGCGCGATCGATGATTTGTTTGAGCGAGGTCGAGCGTTCGACCGATGTGCCCATGGCGAAGAGGTTGTTCTCGCAGATAAAAATTACGGGCAGCTTGT
Source organism: Chthoniobacterales bacterium (assembly GCA_038239645.1). Taxonomy (GTDB): domain Bacteria; phylum Verrucomicrobiota; class Verrucomicrobiia; order Chthoniobacterales; family UBA10450; genus AV69. Next base: position 2,570 of record JBBSEO010000132.1, read on the forward strand.
AAAGCGCTGCGAGGTTGAGCGCTTCATGAAACGCGCCCTGGTTAATGGCGCCGTCGCCGAAAAAGCAAAGCGTGACGCGATCTTCATTCCGATATTTGGCGGCGAAGGCGAGGCCGCAGGCGAGCGGCACGTGGGCGCCCACGATAGCGTGTCCGCCATACATATGGTTCTTCTTGTCGAAGTAATGCATCGAGCCGCCCAGGCCCTTGGAACAACCGGTCCATTTCCCAAAAAGTTCCGCCATGCAGGCGTTCGCGCTCGTCCCGCGCGCAAGCGCATGGGCGTGATCGCGGTAGGCGGTGATTAAATAATCATCGTCCCGTGTCGCAGCGACAGCGCCGACGACGACCGCTTCCTGCCCGATGTAGAGGTGGCAAAAGCCGCCAATCTTCTGGGCCTGATATTGTTGACTCGCGCGCTCTTCGAAACGCCGAATCAACAGCATCAGCCAGAGCATCTCGACTTCGTCGCGCTGCTCCGCCGGCGGCATTTCGTTATGCCGGATGGACGACGGCCGCGCGCTGACTCACCGGCACGGATTGCGGACGCACACAAAGAACAAAGACCAGCGTGAAGATCAGATCACTCACGAGAGAATTGCGGAAGAAAAGCCAGGTGGACGGATATTGCGGCAAGCCAACGGTGAGAGCCTGGATCAACCCGCCGACGCTTTTGGCGTAGCCCGGATCGGTTAGCCACGAGAAGAAGTTGGTCACGAAATAAAAGAGGGTCGAACCGGCAATCGCGGCCGGGAGCATTGTTCGCAGCGATGCGCGATTCTGCAGCGCATAGCCAATCCAGCCGACGGCAGCGAGCGCGGCATAACGGCAAAGAATGAGCGGAGTGAAAATGCGTTCGCCGTAGTTGGCATTCAAGGCCACGTCGGAAAGGAAAAGGATTGCCAGGGGAAGCACGAACTTGAAACGACGGGGCAGATAGGCGGCGCAGCAGAGCGCGATGGCCGCGAGCGGGGCAAAGTTCGACAGCCAGGGCGCGCTGCCGGATTGAATGAGCAGTCCCGCAGTCACCCGATAGGCGACCACGGCAAGGACGAGGAACAGGGCCGGAATCATCGACCGCAAGTTTATCTGTCCTGCGACAGATGCAATGCGATTTCGCGCCGAGAACTATTTCGCCGCCGCCGCCGCGCGGGCGCGCGCTAGACGAGCCTTGCGCCGATTGGCCGCGTTGCGGTGAATCTTGCCGCGCTTGGCCGCCTTATCGATCGCAGAGATCAGCGCCGTCGTATCCTTCGCATCCGAGCCGGTCGCGGAACCACGTTTGTGCAGCGTGCGCAGATTCGACAACACGTGACGATTGCGCAGGGAGCGGCGCGCGGTTTGCCGGGCGCGTTTAGCGGCAGATTTCGAGTTGGCCATAGTTTGCGGGCGAGAGAGTCAGGGCAAGTCCGGCCCTTGTCAAACCTCAGGCGCGCTGGTGATGAAGGTGTCGCGAAGCGCGTGCGGTTTTTCTGGTCGGCGCGATTTTCGCCGCCGCATGTTCCAGCGTCGCGGCGACCTTGCCACCCGATTTTTCCAGCGTGGTATCGGCAATGGCGACAGCCACGCCTTTCGGCAACGGTTTCACGCTCGGCAATTTTTCCTTGGTAATTTTGACCAACGCACCGATCGGCAGATGAGAATACAGGTCGGTCACATCGTTCGATCTCATCCGCACGCAACCGTAACTGGCGGGCCGGCCAATCGTTTTTTCTTCCGGGGTGCCGTGAATGTAAATCCCGCGGTTGAAAGCGTGCGCGTTCTCCGCTTCCAAACCGCGCAGCCAGATAATGCGCGTGATCACCGGGTCGCGGCCAGGCGCGTTCGGGCGGAGAATCTCGCCGGTGAACCGCCGATTGTGAAAGACGGCGCCGGTGGGAGCGTGATCGCCAATTTTTTGGGCAACCTGCAAGGTGCCAGTCGGTGTGGCCATTGAGTTCCAGTTATCGCCGAGGCCAAATTTGGAGGTGGAAACCGGAAAGACCGCCACGCGGAAACCGTCCTGCAACAGCATCGCCTTTTGCTCTCTCACCGAAACGATAACGTTGGTCTGAACGAGCGGCGCGGTCTGCGCCAGCGCGCGTTCCGCAAGCGCGGACGAAACCAACGCCGCCGAGAGAACGAGAGACCGAATCGTCATGCGACGACCGCAGCGGACGGCCGGCTGTGATTGAGGGCGAGGCGTGGAAACCATTGCGCGAGGGAACAAAACGAAACGTAGAAAAACCCAAACTGAAACAGGAGCAGGAATGGGACCGAAAGGTATTGGTGTTTTGAGAAAGCGTACCAGACAAAATAAGTGAAATAGATCGCGAAAAATAGCTCAGCCAGAGGCAGTAACGACTTAAGTGGCATGTAGCGCGCCGTCCGCCAGGACTGAGCTTTGCGCTCGATCCCGTATTTGGGCGTCCGGGTGAAGTCCGACTGATGATTAAAGAGGGCTTCGACGACCGCCCGGGCGTTGTTCAGCGACATCCCGATGCCCAGCGCCAAGAGCGCCGGGAGGAGCAGAATTTCTTTCATCCAAGTGCGGGGATGCAGTTCCCGCTGCGCGCAAATGTAGAAGATCGTCACGGAGAGCGAGGCGGTGAGGAAGATGGGAACATCGAGCAAGAGCGTGCGGACCCAGCCGCTTTCTGGTCCGCCCGTGGCCGGGTGTAAAAGGACGCAGAGACAGGCCAGCAGCAGATAGGCGAAATTCGAGATGAGATGTCCGGTGGCTTCGAGCTTGATTAACATTGGCAGATCGCTGCGCCAGATTGCCGGCAAAAGTTTTTTGCACGTCTGGATCGAACCCTTGGTCCAGCGATGCTGTTGCGATTTGAAGCCGTTCATGTCGACCGGCAGCTCCGCTGGAGTCACGACATCGGAGAGAAAAACAAACTTCCAACCCGCGAGCTGAGCGCGATAGCTGAGGTCCAGGTCTTCGGTCAAAGTGTCGTGCTGCCAGCCACCCGCCTCCGCGATGCAAGATTTCCGCCAGAGGCCGGCGGTCCCGTTGAAGTTGAAAAAGCGGCCGCTGCGCGAGCGCGCGGTTTGTTCGAGCAAAAGGTGCCCGTCGAGAAACATGGCCTGCACGCGTGTCAGGAGCGAATAGCTGCGGTTCAGGTGCCCCCAGCGTGTCTGAATCATGCCGATTTTTGGATCGGTGAAAAAATCAATCGTCCGACGAAGCAAATGCGGCGGCGGCACAAAGTCGGCGTCGAGGATACAAATGAAATCGCCCTTGGCCGTGGCCATTCCATTTTCGAGTGCGCCCGCTTTGAAGCCGGTGCGATCGATCCGATGAATCCGTTCCACATCAAAGCCGCGCCCCTGTAACTTCGCCGTCGCGCGTGCCGTCAGCTCCCGGGTTTCGTCCGTGGAATCATCCAGCACCTGAATTTGGAGAAGTTCGCGCGGGTAATCCAATTCGCTCACGGAACGCAGCAGACGTTCGGCGACATAGATTTCGTTAAAAATGGGGAGCTGCACCGTCACGATCGGCAGCTGCTCGAAATGGCCGACCGGCACCGGAACTTTTTTCCGGTACTTCAAGAAAAGATAGATGATGACGTAGCGGTGAATGCCGTAACCGGACAGGCCAGCCAAGACGGCAAGATAACAAAATGTCCAGATGAGATGGCCCATGCGTTGTCCTGAATGTGAACAATCAAGATTTCGCCGCCGGATGAGGCTGCGAGGGCGGTATGATGCCGCTTCTCCGGGGGTCGTCAAATGAAAAACGACATTTCGCCCAGCCCCAAACTCACGTGCCAGGTCCCGGAATCGAGTGTCACTGGCACCGATTGTGCGGCAAATTCTGCTGGCGGGTTGCCGCACAGGCCTCCTTGCCGCTAGATTGACCGTCAGCTGTGATTGCCGCCCCACCCCTCCGCAAACCTTCCGGGCGCCGCCGTTTGGAACGGTTCGACATTATGGTCACGGTGCTGCTCGCCGGCCTCTTCCCGTCGATCCTGATGTTGCTGA
>JBBSEO010000133.1:0-6527 GCA_038239645.1 Chthoniobacterales bacterium
CGGAAGAGCGGATTGGTCGCGGTAAATTCCTTCAGCTCGAAAAACTGGCAGAGCTTTTCGATCGCAGGATCGTCGAGACCCGCGAAGAGCGGGACGTTGCGCAAGGGGATGCCGCGGTCGAGACAAGAGTCGTCCGTCGCCGCACCGGGCTCCGTCAACGCGGGCATGGCGCGCATTCTACCCCAAGCGCCGCGGTTTTAACAGGGGGAAGAAAATGACGTCCCGAATCGACTCCGCGCCGGTCAGCATCATGGTCAGCCGGTCGATCCCGAGGCCGAAGCCGCCGGCGGGGGGCATTCCGTGTTCGAGGGCGAGGAGAAAATCCTCGTCCAGCTTCTGCGTTTCCTCGCCCGCCTGCTCGAGCAGCCGCTGACGTTGCACCAATGGATCGTTCAATTCCGAGTAGCCGGGCGACATTTCCACTCCATTAATGATCAACTCGTAAACGTCGACCACGCTCTCGTCCTCGAGATTCTGTTTCGCGAGCGGAACCAGTTCCTTCGGACAATGCGTGACAAAAACGGGGTCGATTGATTTTTCCTCAACCAGCTTTTCGAAGACGTGCTGCGTTACTTCGTAATCCGCGAGCTGCGGCGAAATCTCAACCTCGAGTTCCTGCGCGCGCGCCCGCCGGCCTTCAGGCGAAAGATCGAACCAGTTTTCGCCCGCGGCCTCGCGGACGAGATCGCGGTAGCGCGCGCGGCGCCACGGTCGCGCGAGGTTAATCGTGCGCGTCACGTTCCCTTCGGCGTCACGATGCTCAATCGTGGTGCCGCCCGCGATTTTCTCGGCGAGATGGACAATGAGCGACTCGACCAGATCAGCGATCTGCGCGAAATCGACGTAGGCCCAATAGGCCTCGAGCATGGTGAACTCCGGGTTGTGTCGCCGGGAGATTCCTTCGTTTCGGAAATTGCGATTCAACTCAAAGACTTTCGTCATTCCGCCTACGAGCAGACGCTTGAGGTATAATTCCGGCGCGATGCGCAGGTAAAGATCGAGGCCGAGCGCCTTGTGATGAGTCCGGAACGGTTCCGCCGCCGCCCCGCCCGCCACGGCCTGGAGCATCGGCGTTTCGACTTCGACAAAACCACGCTCCTCAAAAAAATGCCGGATCTCGCGCAGGATCGCGCTGCGCTTGGCGAACACGTCACGCGATTGCTCGTTCGTGATCAGATCGAGATAGCGCTGGCGGTAGCGCGCTTCGACGTCCTGCAGGCCGTGCCATTTCTCCGGCAACGGCCGGAGCGTTTTCGCCAGCACTTCGAAACGCTGCACCTTCAGAGTCGGTTCGCCGGTCTTCGTCGTGAAACAAGTCCCTTCGACGCCGAGAAAATCGCCGAGGTCGAGCAGCGAGAAAATTTCCATCGCTTCCGGTCCGACTTCCTTCGCCTGCAGATAAATTTGCATGCGACCGCTGGCGTCGCGCAGGTCAAGGAAATGACTCTTGCCCATATCGCGATGCGCCGTGATCCGCCCCGCGATGCGAAAGGTTTCGCCTTCCTGAAACCGCGCTCGCACTTCACCGACGTTGCCGGAAACGGCGAAGGCCTGGCCGAAAGGAGCGACGCCGCGCGCCGCGAGTTTTTGCAATTTCTCGCGCCGCAAACTCAGCAGTTCGCTTTCGGTTTCCATTCGCGATAGTAAAGGCAATCGCGGCAAAAGACAGCGTCGAAGTTGCGATTCGGCCCGAGTGAGTGGAAGGTGCGCGCCTCGATTAGAAACGAGCGAAAGCATGGCCGTAAACCTACCTGAAACAGCTTCGAAATTGGGTGGCCCGCAGGTCCGCCAATTCTCCGTTTTCCTGCCGAACCGCGTCGGCGCCATGCTCGAGGTCGTGAAGTTGCTCAATCAGCATTCGACCCACGTCGTCGCGCTCAGCGTGACGGAATCGACCGACTCGGCCATCGCGCGTTTGATCGTGAGCGATCCGGAGCGCGTCGAGATGTTGTTCCACGAACACGAAATCGCCTTCGGCAGTTGCGAGCTAATGGTGGTGGAATTGCGGGAGGTCGCGACGCAGTTCATCAAAATGCTTTCCGCGCTTTTGATGGCGGAAGTGAATGTCCATTTCAGTTATCCGTTGCTGACGCGTCCCAACGGTCACGCTGCCCTCGCGATGTACGTCGACGACGCGGAATGCGCGACCTCCGTCCTGGTCGGCGAGGGATTTCGTCTGCTGTCGCAGGCCGAGATTTCGCGCTGAAGTTGAACAGCGGCACCGTCCGCTTTGTCCTACGCCGGTTGTTTGACAGCCGCGCGCTGTCTCACTAACAACATCCTCGTATGCCCGCCTTTGCCGACTCCCCCACGCCGCGCCCCGACCGCGTGTTTACGATTGCACTGGGCGTACTGATCGTTTTTGGCGTGGTCGAGCTGTTGCTGACGGCGACGCATTTCCTGGCCAAAGTGCGGCGGACCGCGCCCGCGAAGACCGTCGCGGCAACGACGGCGCCGGCCACGTCTGTGCCCTCGGCCGCGCCCGCGCCCAGCGCGCCGTCGGTGGTGGCGCCACCCGCGAACGAGCCGCCGCTCTCGACCGCCGATCGTCTGCTGAAGGAAGCGCAGGCCCTGAACGAGCGCGGCGATACCGCGAATGCGCTCGCTCGCTTGCAGGAAGCGGCGCAGCGCGATCCAAAAAATGCGGCGGTGCTCGCGCAGATGGGTTCGATTTACGAATCGATCCAGCTCGTCGATCGCGCGAACGAAACCTGGCGCAAGATCGAGGAGATCGGGCCGTCCGCTGGCAATCTTTATCAGTTGGCAGAAATCAAACTGAAGAAGAGCGCGGCGATGCCGAGCGAGGCCGCGACTCCGCCACTCGATCGCGAAGGCTTGCCTGAAGGTTCGACCTTTGGGATCAGCGACATCGCGATCGAGAACGTCCCCGACCCGGATGCGGCGACGAATTTGCGGCTGAAGATTTCGGTAAAAAAACGTGACGGCGTGCCGATCGAAATATCGAAATTGCGGATCATCGTTCGCTTTTACGATTTGGTGGATGACGAGCGCGTCGCCGACACTGATGCCGATGTCAGCTTCGAGTGGTTTAATCCGAAACATGACTGGTCGGAGTCGAACCCGGAACAACTCATCGTCACCTATCTGCGCGGGAAAAATCACTCCATTTCCTCCGAAGCAGCTTTGTCGGCGGCGGCGGCCGCGGTTACGCCGGGCAAACCGCCTCGAACAAAAAAGCGCACGGAGAACAATGACGCGGCGACGGCGGCGGCGAGCGGCGGCCAGCGCCGTTACCTCGGGTATGTGGTGCGAATTTTCTACGACGACAAATTGCAAACCGTGCGGGCCGATCCGGCGCGTCTCTTGAATGAGGCTCCAAATTCTTCCACGCCGTGATTCCACTGTTGATCGCGCACCAGGACGCCGAGATCGGCGATCAGCTGGCCAGCATGGTGAAGGAATACACCGGTTATGATTGCGCGGTCTGCACGAGCGAAAGCGAGACGCTGGTTCTGCTGCGGCGCCGTCCGGAAATTCAACCGCGCCTGCTCCTGACTCAGCTCGAAGGGGAAGGGTTGGATGGCTTTAATCTGGGGGCGGCGTTGAGTGAAAATTACCCGGGATTGCAGACCTTGTTTTGCCCGCCTTACGCTGCCGCCGCCCAGCGGATGGAGATTTCGCCGTCCAAAGTTTTTCCGGAACCGATCGATGGCGAACGTCTGGTGACGACGATCGAGCGGTCCATTCGCATGATTCCCGGCGCGCCGGATTTGTTTCACGTGCTCGATCTGCTGCAACTCTGCTGCCTGGCCCGGCGCAGCGGCGCGCTGCAAATGGTGACGGGCGGACTGAGCGGGACCGTTTACTTTCGCGAAGGACGCCTCTTGCACGCGGAAACGCCCGGCGCTGAAGGTAAGGAAGCGCTGGTCGAACTAACGAGTTGGCCGGAAGTGGAATTCGCCTACGATCGCGGATTGGTGGCACCGACGGTCACGTTGAAAGCGAACTGGGATGAATTACTTATTGAGGCGATGACGGAACGCCAGCGGCGTGCGCTGCCGGACTGGCGCCGCTGAAAATTTTCATGTCCCCCTTCTCTCGCGTTTACCGCTGGTTTTGCGTTGCCTTCCTCCTCGCGAGTGTCGCCCCGGCCGTCGAAGCGCAAGTGCAGGTCCAGCTCAAGTTTAGCCGGCTGCAATACATCTCCTACGAGCCGCTGATTGCGACCATTTCCATCACGAACCGGGCGGGACGCGACGTCGATCTGCAGAATTCCGCCGGGCAGGAGTGGTTCGGGTTCGAAATCAGCCGCGGCGAAGGCGAATCGATCGGGCCGGCGCAAGTGGCGGAGAGCGAACCGTTGCACCTCACCAGCGGCCAGACCGTAACCCGGAAGATCAACCTGACGCCGCTTTTTCCGATCCAGGACTTCGGCACCTACCACATCCGGGCCCACGTTTATTTTGCCGATCTCGACCGCTATTTTTACTCGGCGACCAAGGTGGTGGAAGTGACCACGGCGCGGCCGATCTGGAAGCAGACCGTTGGCGTGCCCGATGCTACTCCTGGGAGTGGCGATATGCGCACCTATTCCCTCCTCAGTAATCGATTTGCCGATCACACCTCACTTTACGTGCGCGTCGAGGACGAAAGCCGCGGGACCGTTTACGCGACCTATCCGCTCGGACACATCATCGCTTTCGATGAACCGCACGCGGAAATCGACCGGCGCAATCAGTTGCACGTCCTGCATTGCGTGGCGCCGCGCACCTGGTCCAGCTCGATCGTCGGATTGAACGGCCAGCTGATCGCGCGCGAAACTTTTTTGGAAACGAAAACGCGGCCGCATTTCAAGCGGGCGGCGGACGGCGAGATCTCGGTTGTCGGCGGGATGGCGGATGTGCCCGCGGCGGCGAAGGCGGAGCAGGCGGAAATTCCGAAGTTATCGACCCGTCCCACGAAGGCGCGATCGAATCACGACGAGCGATGAGACGGGGATTGCGGGGACTTTTCTTGATCGCGGTCGCGTGCGCCGGCTTTGTCGGCGCGCCGCCGCTCTTCGCCCAGGCCACGCGCTTTACCACGGTCGTGATCGATGCCGGACACGGCGGCTACGATCGCGGCGGGATTCCCGGGAACCTTGTCGCCGAAAAAACGATGACGCTGGATGTGTCGCAGCGGCTGAAAGCAATTCTGCAACGATCCGGTTACAACGTCATCATGACCCGGAACAGCGACGTTTTCGTTCCGCTCGGCACGCGCGTGGCCGTCGCCAACGCACAACAAAACGCGATTTTTGTCTGCGTTCATTTCAATTCCGCCACGCGGCGCGGAGCAAGCGGGATTGAGACCTATTTCTACAGCGCGGAGAGTGCACCGCTGGCTTCGAGCATCCATGCCAGCGTCCTTGCGGTCGCGCCCTCCGAGAATCGCGGGGTAAGGCGGCGCGGATATTTTGTGCTGCGGCGGACGAACATTCCCGCCGTGCTGGTCGAGTGCGGTTTCCTGACTAATCCCTCCGAGGCGCAGTACGTCCTGAGTGCGGATTATCGGCAGAAGCTCGCGCAGCAAATCGCGCGCGGAATTCTGAACAAACCGGCGCTGGCGACGCGAACCAGCTATACCAATAGAACTTCGCGCGTCGATGTGGGTCTGCAGCCGTTCCTCGATCAGCGTTACATGGCCAGGAGCTCGAAGAAGGGCTCCCACCACACGCGTAGTTCAAAGTCGAAGGGCAAAAGGAAGAAAAGCTCCTCGACGACGAAGAAGAAAAGGACGAAGTCGGCGGAGTAGTGGAAACACCGGTCGTGAGCGCGGCGGAGATGCGTGCTGCCGAGGAGGCGGCATTCGCCCGCGGTATTTCGGCGGAGGCGTTGATGGACGAAGCTGGTCGCGGCGTGGCGCGAATGGTGCGCGGTTTTTTCCCACAGGGCGGCCGCGCTCTTGTTCTGGCGGGGAAGGGGAATAATGGCGGGGACGCGCTGGTCTGCGCCGCGCACTTGAAACGCGCCGGATGGCAGGTTGATGTTCGCCTCGCCTGCGACGAGAGCGAGAGCAACGCGCTGTTGCGCCAGAAGATCGCGGAATTCCGCGACACCCCGCCGCAACAGACTAACGAGAACTATGGATCGCTCGTCCTGATCGACGGATTGCTCGGCTTAGGCTCGAAGCCGACGTTGCGCGAGCCGATCCTTTCTCTTTGCCGGGAAGCGAACCGCCTCCGGCAGGAAGCCGGCGCCTTCGTTTTTGCGGTCGATCAACCGACCGGTCTTGATGCCGATTCGGGCGAGATCGACCCGGATTGCATTCGTGCCGATTTCACTGCGACCATCGGCGCGGCGAAACGCGGGCTCGTGGCCGACGGTGCGTTGAATGTGGTCGGACGCCTGGAAGTCATCCGGCTCGAGGCGCTCACTTTTTCCGCCGGGGAAGAAACGGTAGCGACGGCCGATTCGCTCCGCCATTTACTCCCACGGCGCGATTTCGGCGCCTACAAAAATCAATTTGGCCGCATTGGTCTGATCGCCGGCTCGCGCGGATTTTCCGGCGCTGCTTCCCTCTGCGCC
>JBBSEO010000134.1:0-6459 GCA_038239645.1 Chthoniobacterales bacterium
AGCCGGGGGCATTTCCGCGATCGGTTCCGCGAGCACTCCAACCTCCCGCGCCATCGGATGGAGAAAGCGAACGCTGACGTCGATCGCGCATTCCGGCGAATGCGTACGCACCAGAACTTCCGTCTGCATCGAACAGGGTTCTGCGCCTTTTTGCGCGACGCTGTAGTCTTCCGGATAAACGCGGCCGAAGGTGAAACGCTGACGGTTCTTTTTCGACGAGGCGCGGTAAGGATAGAGGATGTAGCCCTCGTAAAGAACCGCGTTCACGATCTTCTCGAGGCGCTCGGAATTCATAAGGGGAAAATGACGAAATCCGAAGCCCGAAACTCGAAACAATGACGAAGTCCCAATGACGAAAGCAGTGCGTTGCGCCACCTTCGAACTTCGTCATTCGTCATTGTTTCGGATTTCGTCATTCCGGCTTGCCGGCCTTTCCGCGGCAAATCTTTGCGAAGATCAAATTCAACTCCTTCGCTTCCTGCCAAAGCGGTCGCGCCGCCTCTTTCAGGTCGGGAACTGCGCGCACCACCATGCGTACGAAGTGTTTGGTTTCGCGTGATTCCTTTCGGCAGGTGCTGGCGCGAAGAAAGAATTCTTTCCGCGATACCGCGTCGTCCGCTTCGCAATAGTTGGCACCTACGCTAGTGCCGCAGCCCACCAATTGTCCGATCAGTCGATCCATCAGCGGACTTCGAGGAATCCGCTTTGCGAAATCGATCACCGCTTCACCGAACCGCGCCGTTCGCTCCTCAAGATCGAACACTCGCGCCGGAGCCTCCTCTCTGACAACCGAACCGGGCGTATCTTTCCAAAATGCGTCGTCCGCGTAATTCCGGACTTCGTCATTTGACATTGTTTCGGATTTCATCATTCGGGCTTAGTCATTGTTTCGAGCTTCGGATTTCGGTTTTCGTCATTTGCGGCGAGCAGCCGCTCAATCACCTGTTCCCAACTCGAAACCCCCGCGCTTTGTTTGTAATCGTGCAGACGATCGAAGACCTCGCGCTGAAGGGTGATGAAGGCAGTGTTTGGATAATGCTCGTTCATCATCTTCTGCCAGGTGCTCACCGGCATGCGATAGGTGCACTCCTTGTTCCAGGAAATTTGCTGGACCTGAAGATGACCGTCGGGCGCGGCGTAGAAAATCGTTCCGCTAAATAAGAAGAGCAGGGGAACGTCGCCCCCTTCGAGCGCGTAAAAATATTTCGTGCCCGCGACATTGAGATCAAAGCTGCAGGGCACCGGCAGGATCGCTTCCGTCTTGTCGTTAAATGTGCGGACGGTGGTGCTCGATAGAGTCCAAAGCCGCGCGCGTAAGGTCGTGCCCCATTGATCGGGCGTGCCGAAGAGATCGATCAACTTCGGTTTCTCGTTCTCGCTGTAGGAACGGCCCGGCGCTTGAATTTGAATCTGCGCCATCAAGATCACGCTTTGGATCGTCTCGTTAGGCGGATTGTTCGTGATCGCGAGCTTGAAGTGCAGGAGCGGCGTCAACCCATGCGTCGCGTGTTCGACGCCAAGAATCGAGAAGTCGAGATCAGGCACCGTTGCGCTCCGGCCGCGCCGGTTTCCATTCGTCCTTTAGCTTCGCGAAAAAATCTCCGATCGCGCGCCATACTTCATCGCCACCAGATAATCCGCGCCAATGCATCCGGATCGTGCCGACCAGCTCATAGCACTTGTCGATCGGCGCGATAAAATATTCGCGCGCGTTGCCCGCGCGATTGACCAGCAATGCCTCCACGTCGGAATGCAATTCGGCCAACGCGCGATTTTGGCTAACGAGTACTTGCCACGAGCTCAATGGAAGGAGCGATTCCGTCGGCCCAGCCGGGCTCGGATACATCGCCATCATCTTCTCGTTAGGCGTGCTGAAGAAGAAGAAGGCGAGGTCGATCGGCAACGCCAGACTCTCCCATTCCCCGTCCGTCATCTGAAAATCCGGCAGAGTATGACCATCGCGCGGGATGAGTTTGAATTTCGCGCCGACCGCATTTTCAAACAGGAGCGCGCAAGGATCGCACGAGCACGCCACCTGCCGCGAGGCCAGATCGAGCAGATGCCGATGCACCGGCGGGAGTACGAGGTTGCAGAGCTCGCAACGCTCCAGCAGCGGCTGCTGCGGCGCCTTGGCAAAACGTCGCAGGGCCGCGAACGACGAAGAGTTCACAGCGAAACGATCCTTACGGTTTGAGAGTGGCTACGACGGCGGAAGGTGCGGCATCGAAGGATGAATCGGATCGCGCGCCTCGGGGTTGATGCCCGTGGCGTCCCGCGCGCTCTGGTAATTTTTCCGTCCTTCTTCCCGCCCAGGTTCTCTGCTCGAGAGAGCCTGTTCTTCGCCTTTGCTTGTCCCGGGAACGTGCGTTGGTTCCGGGGGATGGCTTCGTTCGCTACGGTCCTTTTCTTCGTTGGTCATGTGGCCTCCTTCATTTTTCAGTTCGCTGCCGGCTCCGGACATTCAGTAAATTTCAGCGAGGGCGGCGTCGCGCCGTTGCTGCTCTCCATCGGCGTCGCGCCTTCGACTTCCAAAGAAGTTACGTCGGGTGCGGCGGCATAGATTGCTTCTTCGATCGAAAATTTCAGCGTCAGAATCGACGACGGACAACCGTGACAGTTGCCGGCCAGGCGCAATTGCACGCCGCCCTTGCGCGTCACGCCCAGCAATTCGACGCTGCCACCATGCTGGGCCAGGCGCGGGCCGACTTTATCAAGGGCAATCCGCACCCGTGATTCGAGATCGAGCGGATGAAGTCCGTGCACGAGCAACAAACTCGAAACCAGTTCGTCGCGACCGAGGTCGTCGATCATGGCCTGTCCGCTCGGGCCAGACTCGTAAATGATTTCCATCACGCGCTCGAGCCCCGCGCCCTGCATTTCCAGAAGCGCCTCGACCATTTCACGGGACTGCGTCCGCCCTTTTTCGTCCGGGATCGATTCGATTCCGCGAATTAACTCCTCGATCCGGGCCAGGCGGGACTGGGTTTCCCGATGAGGAGGTTTGTCCATCTTGATTTTCCTCGCGGGCCGCGCTGATCGGGGGGACCGGTTTGCGGCTGCGCGATTGAGGAACCTAGGGGAATTTCATCTGTCTGGCTATCATTCGTTTTTTAATCGGCCGCGGAAGTTTTCTTCCGGGCCGCGATTAGCGCTCAGGAAAATTCGCGACAGGCGCGTGAAGTGCGATTAAAAACAGCGCGTCATGGCTGTGAATTCCGACCCAAACGCCGTCATCGAAACAGCGATCAAGAATGCGTGCACGACCATTTCCTCGATTCGCGAAATGCGCGATGGGATCGCGCGCGCGGCGGAAATGATCGGTGATTGTCTGTTGGGCGGTGGGAAGCTTCTGGCTTGCGGCAACGGCGGCAGCGCCGCGGATGCGGCCGATTTTACGACCGAGTTTGCCTGCCGTTTCCTCGGCGAACGCCGTCCCTATCCGGCGCTGAATTTGTCGATGGGCGGAAGCCTGGTGACCGCGACCGGAAACGACTACGGCTTCGACGATGTTTTTGCACGGCAGGTCCAGGCGTTTGGGAAAGAAAGGGACGTGCTCGTCGCGATCAGCACCAGCGGGAAGTCGGCGAATATCCAGCGCGCGCTGGAAACGGCCAAGGCCGGAAAATTACGTACTATCGGTTTGCTCGGACGCGATGGCGGGATTTGTGCCGGCATGGCCGAGATCGATCTCATCGTACCGGGAAGAGAAACCGCGCGCATCCAGGAAGCGCACAAATTCATTCTGCACGTCATCTGCCAGATCATTGAGCCGCGCCTGGTATAAACTCCGGCCTCCCGCTTGCTTGTGGCGCGGGCATCATGCTCGCGCGCAGTCGCAGGCTGGACTTATCAGTGACGGCATGCCGTGCCAACGCGGAAAGCAGTGATGTTTCTTCTCGCGCGGGTTGCGAGGCGCGATATCACCCTCGCTAGATTCGCGTAAACACGGAAATCGCGCCGCCGCCATCATCGTGGAAGAACGACTTTGGGTAACCCTTCTGGAAGACGAACTTCATTTCGATCGGCCCCTTCTTGCTTTGAAAGTTCACCACAAATCCGGCACGCGAAAAATAGGTAATCTTTCCATTCATCCAGCGGCGTTGGTAGATTTCCCGCTGGGTGACAGAGACTTTGCCGTCGGGACCGATCGATATCTTCAAACCCGCAAACTGCCCTATTCCGTAACTACAACCGTACAACCCCGCTAACGTCCGCAGCGAACCCGAGATCTGCGATTCTGGGCCCTCCGCCGCCGGCGGTTTCGCCGCGATCAACACCATCGCCGCGACGAAGCTCAGAACGACTTTGGTATTTCGCATCGGCTGATCGAATTGTTTCTAACTGACCAATTCAAACATAAAGTAGCCGGAGCGATCGTCTTAGCCCGGCGCTTCCAGAGCGCTGCTACAGGGCGACCGCTTCCTCTCTTTGCGAGGACGGCAACGGAGAAAGCTTTCGCGCGCTCCGGTAGCGCCAGATGGCAACGCTAACAAAAAGTAGGTCAGCGATGACGAAGGTGGCAACGTAACTCTCGCCCCCGATGCCGAAGCCGTAACTGTGCAAACCCTTGCCGAGGATAAAATTCACCCCGTACCACGCCATCAGCACCGCGAGGAAACAGACCACGCTGGCCACGACGAGACCGAATTGCGTCCACCAACCGGCAATCCGGCCGTGCAACGTCGTGATGTAACAAAGCAGCGCGATCAACGCCCAGGTTTCCTTCGGATCCCAACCCCAGAATCTTCCCCAGGAATAATTCGCCCAGACGCCACCGAGAATTGTGCCCGCCGCGAGCAGGAGCACGCCGAGCTGGAGCACGCGGTAAAGCCAGAAGTGCATCGGCGCGTCGGCGCGCGTTTCACGCGGATGCGTCGCGTACCGGAAAAGCAGAATGTGGCCGAAAGCGCAGGCGAGAAAGAACGCGGCGTAACTCAGCGTGATGGTGAGAACGTGAATGGTGAGCCAGAAATTATCGCGTAGCACCGGCACGAGCGGATCGATGCTCGCCGGCATCGCGATTGGCATCTGATGAACCAAGAGTAACGCGAGCAAGGTCGCCGGCAGCGCAGCGAGGAGATAGATCGGCGTGCGATAACGGGCGAAAAAGAGCATGCCGAAAAACGAAACCGCGAACGAAACCCAGATGATCGACTCATACATGTTCGTCACCGGCGGCCGGCCGGCAATGAGACAGCGCAGGACGATGCCGGTCCCGTGCAACGCCAGGCCGGCGAGCGCGATCAGAATTCCCGCGACCAGCCAACCGCGCCCGCGGTGCGTCAGATGCGCGATGAGGAGGACGACAAAACCCAGGCCGTAAAGCCAGATCGCCCGATAGAAAGCATCGAGCTGATTATAAGTTTGCTCGAGAGATAACTTGAATTCCGCCGGGTAAACCGAGGGATTGAGTCCCCGCAAACTCTCGCGTAGCTCGCGCGCGGAAGAATTGAATTTGAAACTGTCGCCTTCGCGATACGCGCGCAGCATTTGCGTCAGCCCGTCGACCTTGATCGCTCCCTGCGGGTAGGCTGCGGCCACCGTTTCACCGTCGGGCACCATCCAGAAATCGTTCGCCTCCCGTCCGGGCACGATCAGAAACGCGCTGCCATCGCTCACGTGGGCGAAAAGCGCGAGGCGGTCGCTGACGGTGAGGGCTTCCTGTTGGGTGCGACTCAATTCCTTACCCGCGCGTTTCAGCTCGCGGCCTTTGATCGCGATCTCCTGCAGGCGCGGGAGCGCGCCGAGTTGCGCCGCAGAAAAACGCCGCTGCGTTTTGTCGAGACCGAGCTGCTCGATCAGGCTTCCGCGCGCGACCAAAATCATCGGCTCGTTTTTCCAGTCGCGCGTTTCGAGCATCGCCGAGAGGAGGAAATCGTCTCCGCTCCAGTGCCGGCCATTTTTGTCGGTGTAACTCGAGCGCCCGGTTATCTGCGTCAGCGTCTGGCGCGCAAAGGTGTCGATCGGTTTCCGGCGGCCATTGTCCTGGATTGCAAGCAGGCCGAATTGCTTGAAATCGAGTTTTTCGGACTCATTCGTCGCCTGCGCGCACAGGTCGCTGGCCAGGACCGCGAGGATGAACGAGCCGAGAAAGAATTTCCGCACGGGAGAGCGTAGACGGAAGCTACTCTTTCGGCAACGCCGCGAGGTCGCCCGGAGTGTCGATGTCAATCGCACCCTCCGGGAAGTCGATTGCCGCGCCCCGGGAAGGATCGGCGGCAATGACCGGCTTCGCGCCGCTGGCGTCCGGAAGATTTTCCAATTCCGGAAAAATGGCGCACGCGAAGAGCGCGGGAATTCCGAGCGTGCCCGAGTAGCGGGACGCGACAATCGGCTTGTTCGTTCGGTCGCACTCGGCCTTGAGCGCGAGAATTGTTTCCGCCCGCACCTGCGGTTGATCGCAGCTCAGGATCACGATCGCGCCCAGGTTCGGATGCTGAAGCGTGGCTGCACGCAAAC
>JBBSEO010000135.1:0-6416 GCA_038239645.1 Chthoniobacterales bacterium
GGCGTCCAGCTTTACGATCTCATTTCGCAGGCCGGACTGAAGCAGGAACAAGTCGTCCAATTTTACTCGTTCATGTCGCAGCTCGGCATGGCCGCGCAGGCGATCGACATCGTTTATCAGCTCAACGCCAGCGAAGAAAACGACACCACCATTTATCAGCGCGGAGCGTCCCCGCTGGAATCGGTTTCCTTTGGCAACAACGGCGCTTCCGACGTGAAATTGAAGAGCCTGGCCGAGAGCGATCGCCTCCTGGCCTTTCGTTATCACGAGCTGATTCTGCTGAAAAACTATGGCGACCAAAGCGTGTCCGTGCGCGGCCGCCCGCTGGCGCGCGGCGGATTCTGCCGCATCTATGCGGGGCAGCGCATTCTGATCGGCGACCAGGTCCTGAGCTACCAGGATCTCGCGACTTATTTCAACGCGAAGAAGAACGTCTCGCTCCCGCAAATTTTCGTGCGGATGAATCGCGATTCCGACGAAGTGGAACTGGAGCGCTCACGTTCGCGCGACAGCGCGCTCGAAGTCACCTTTGGATTAAAAGTGCGCGTGAAAGCGCTCAAAGACGTGGACGCGGTCTTGAATGGCGTGGCTCTGCACGCCGGCGCCCGGGTTGACGCCAGCCTGGACGACAAGATCACGTTTCATAACGACAGCGAGCTCGACCTGAACGATCTCCGCCGTCGCGCCCGAGCCCTTGGCGGCCGGTTCCAACTCAAGGCTTCCAAATCCGAATATCTCGTTTCGAACAGCCCGAGTCTGCTCGAGGAAGATGACATTCTGCTTTCGCCGGGCACCGCCGGGGACGTTCTCCTGAAGATTTTCTGCGACTACGACAAGCGCGTCGGCACGCTCGAAGTACTGGAAGCGGATCGTCCGATCATGGTCGGCGACGTGCCCGTGCGCACGACCGCGCCGCTGGCGGATGGCGATACCATCCGGATCGACGTTGGGCAATTCCTGAAATGCAATTTCGCCGAGCGGATCATCGAGGAAGAGCGAAACATCGTTCGCACGCTCGAAGTGAGCGAGCTCGGCCATCGTTTCAACACCGGCGACGTCGGGCTCGAGGGCGTCTCCTTTTCGATTGCGCGCGGCGAACTGGTTTGCGTGATGGGCGCCAGCGGCTCGGGCAAGAGCACACTCATGCGCACCCTCGCTGGCCAATTCACACCGTCGACGGGCGAGATCCTGCTTAATGGCCAGTCGCTCTACCAAAACCTCGATCAACTCCGGCGCTACATCAGTTACGTCCCGCAGGACGACGCTTTCGACGAGCATCTGACCATCGGCGAAAATCTTCTCTTCGCCGCCGCCATTCGCTCGCCGCATTTGTCGCGCCGCGATCGACTGCGCCGGTTGGAAAGCAAGCTGATCGAACTGGGACTGAACGAGCGGCGTGACGCGGTCGTCGGCAGTGCGGGAAAAAAAGTGCTCAGCGGCGGCGAACGCAAACGCCTCAACATCGGGCTCGATATGATCGGTTCGGCCGACGTCTATCTTTTTGATGAGCCTACTTCTGGTTTGAGCTCAAAAGATTCCGAGCACGTCATCGAAATCATTCGGTCGATGGCGCACAACAAAATCATCATGGTGACGATTCACCAGCCGAGCTCGAAAATTTTCCAGATGTTTCACAAGGCGATCCTGCTCGACAAAGGCGGGCGGCTCGTCTTCTTCGGCACGCCGAGCGACATGCTGCACTACTTCGCCGAAGCGGAGCACCAGCATCAATTCGGCGCCGATCTCGGCGCCTGCCCGGCCTGCGGTACCACGCGCCCGGAATTCATTTTCGATGTCCTCGAAACCCCGCTGCGCGATTTGAGCGGCGACATTATTTACGAGGAGAACAATCGCGGCCAGCTCATCCCGGCCCGACGCTATTCGCCGGAGTTTTGGCGCGATAAATACGAGGCGTTTCGCCTCATCCAGGACGTGAAGCAGGTTTCGCTGCGGCGCGAACCGACGACCGCGCTTCCCGATGCGCCGGTGCAGAAAAAAAAGCGGACGCCGATCCGGTGGCATGACGAATGGACGCAATTTCGCACGCTCCTGAAACGCGCCTTCCTCAGCAAGCTGCGCAATCGCGGCAACCTTCGCATCACCATGGGAGCGGCGCCGTTCCTGGCTTTTCTGGTCGCAACGCTTTTGCGCTACTCCGACAGCGGCACCTACGACTTTGCTTCCGCCTTTCACATTCCGATGTACCTGTTTCTCGCGCTGCTGGTCGCGATGTTCCTTTCCCTCACGAACAGCGCCGATGACATCGTGCGCGACCGGCCCGTTCTGCAACGCGAACGGAACGTGAACGTGCGGCTGCCGTATTACATCATCGCCAAGGTGGCGTCGCTCGGCGTCTTCGCCCTCATCCAGTGCGTCCTGTTCGTTTTCATCGGCAATTACATTTTGGCCGTGCGCGGGATGTTTTGGATTCACCTCGCCCTCATGTTCATGACCGCGATGGGCAGCCTCGCGCTGGGCCTGGTCGTCTCTTCGCTCGTCGCGGACGGCAAGACCGCGGCCAACATTGTTCCGCTGATTTTGATTCCGCAGATTCTGATGAGCGGCGCGCTGCTCAAGTTTGAGGATATGAATCGCAACCTCGGTTTTGTTTATTCGCTCACGCGCTGGTTCAAGGAGCATCCGAACAGTCAGGAAAAGAAGAAGATGGACAGCAAGCTCGAGGTGCCGTTCGTCTGCCAATTCATTCCGATGCGCTGGTCGTATGAGGAAATGATCGTGGCGCAGGCGAAACTAAATCCGCTCACCCGCCGGCAGGAAAAGGCGCAGCGCGAGATCGATCAACTGGTGGCGGGGAAAGCAAGCGGTCCCGCGGAAGTGAAGCGGATGAACGATTTGAAGGAAGTGCTCGCAGTGTTGTCCGGCCTGGAGGCGAAGTCGGCGGACGAGCTGGATCATTATCTCGCCGAGGTGGATCTGGTTTTGAATTCGAAGCAGCCGTTCAATCGGTCCCGTTTCGCGAAGGCGAGTGGTCCGGTGACCGCCGAGACGTTGTATCTGAATCAGAAAGTTTCCGATCTCATCTCGAACGCGGAGATGGAGCAGAGTGACTACCGCCGGAACGGCAAACTCAATGTCTTCTTCGGCGAGCAGAAACGATACTTTGGATTGCACGTCAACGTCTTCACTTTCAACACCGTGGTCTTGATCATCTCGACCCTGGCGTTGCTCGGGTTACTGCAACTGATTCTGCGGCGTCAGCTCGAAGTCCGGCGGTCCTGACCTGGTTGGCAACCGGCGCGGTTGCCCTAAGTTCCGCCATGCCCCGCACGAATAATTCCACGCCGCGCTTGATCGTGGCGCCCAGCGAAACCGATGCCGACATGCTGTACGCCACCGGCGTTTTCGTGGGTGATCCGTTCATTTTTCTCGAGCAAAACGGGAAGCGGACCATCGTCCTGAGCGATCTCGAAATCGATCGCGCGAAAAAAACCTCGCACGTGGATGAATTTGTCATGCTGAGCGAACTCGAACGCGAAGTCGCCGGCTCGAAGGATAAGTTGCCGCCGCTGGAAAAGACGCTCGCGCATTTTTTGCAGAAGCGACGCGTAACGAAAGCGCGGGTGCCCGCGAATTTCTGGCTAAGTTACGCCAACGAATTAGCGCGGGCGCAGATCAAGGTGGAAGTGGCGGAGGGACTTTTCTGGCCGGCGCGCGAGACCAAGACAGCGGACGAAATTCAAAAACTGGAGCGCGCGTTGCGCATCACCGAAGCGGGAATGAAACGCGGGGTCGACGTGCTGAAAGCTTCGCAGCCCGGCCCCGGGAAGAAATTGAAGTGGTCGGGCAAGCCGTTGACCTCCGAAATTCTTCGCGCGGAAATCGATAGCGCGATCCTGCGCACGGGCGGGTTGCCCGCGAACACGATTGTCGCCGGCGGCGATCAGGCCTGCGATCCGCATGAGCGCGGCTCCGGTCCATTGTTCGCGGATTCGCTCATCATTCTCGACATCTTCCCGCGTGACGCGAAGAGCGGATTCTTCGGCGACATGACGCGGACGTTCGTGCGCGGACACGCCAGCGAGGAACAACGCCGTCTTTGGCAGACCGTAAAGGATGGGCAGACGCTGGCGTTGAAACGAATCAAAGCCGGCGTGGATGGCATGACCATCCACCAAGCGATCCAACAACTCTTCACGGATCGCGGTTATCCGACGGAAATACGTGACGGTCGCCGCGTCGGCTTTTTCCACGGCACCGGCCACGGTCTGGGCATTGAGATCCACGAATACCCACGCCTGCAAAAAGTGACGCTCAAAGCCGGAATGTGCCTGACGGTCGAACCGGGCCTCTATTATCCCGACATTGGCGGGGTCCGCCACGAAGACGTCGTCATTGTCGAAAAAGACGGTTGCCGCATCCTCTCGAAATTTCCCAAGCCGCTGGAACTCTGACTTCGAAGCGGCGGCCTGACCGAATTGGTCGGCCCGAACATCCTGGCGAGGCGGTGGCTAAAAGCCTGAAGCGATGCTCGACCGCGAAAATTTGAGCGACCCGCGTCTGACTGCGGAAGCGAAACAATAAAAGAAATAGCCGCGCCGCGAAAGCAAAGCGTCAAAGTTTGGACTGACAATCCAGTCTTTCCATGCACCTCCTCGAGCTGGGTCACCGGCCTAATTACTGGAAACAGAATTTTCTTCTCGCCCGACGTGCCTTCATCTTGCAGTCGGACATCGCGGCGACACGTAACTCCGTCTACTGAGAGAATAAGTTCCGCTGCACCATCGACGTCGCCGGCGTTTTCCAAGACGAGGAAGTCTGGGCCGAGTTGGGCAACTTGGAAAACCGTGCCGCCGTGTTCGACATGTATTGTCACTTCGGCTGAATATCGCGTGTAGTTAATGCTCATGGACGAAGACCTGCATCGGATCGCTCAGCGGTATGCGCTCAGAAGCGGCATTACGCTCGGCGAACAGTTGGGGTCTGGAATTCACGGTATTCGTTCGGAGCGATCCTGCGCAAGTTGGAGCAATTCTTGGCTGGAAGCTGCGCCTCCGAACCGCTGGCCCTCGGAGTATCCGACTGCAATCCAGCCAATCATGTCAGCGCCAGAGGCAGATTCGACGCCTAGAGCTTCATAGTGCGTGATGTTGGCACCCAGTTTGCCCGACGAGAAAGTACCCCTCAGCTCTAGCTCGTTGTGGAGTTCGCCCGCGTGTTCGCGCCGATCGTAGATGAACAGCGTTCGCGGATCGTAGCCTACAGAGCCGGGCGCTACGGTCGGCTTCGCAATAAAGTAAACGGTGATGGCGAATGGTACCGGCTTACGCGAAAGATTATGCAGTGTGACCAGTATGTTCTTCGAGCGGCTGAAATCACGATCGTAGCTGCCGTAATTAGTCTCCCAATTACTTATCTGCGCGTCGCCCGTGCCGATTTCGTGGGCTTCAAGGGAGAGAGCACCGGCACGAACAGAGACAGCAGCAGCAACACTTATAAAGAATACAGCAACGTACTTCATTGGTGGCCGTCGCAATCTACGCAATCGCCTTGGACAGAGACCAGAACATTGAATGCATATTGTCGGGCGATCATTGAACTGGGCGACCACGTAGAAAGCAGCCGGCCTGAGTTTGTGAATCTGCAGTCGTGGCCCGTCTTCTCCCTAGAGCAATTTCACTTGGGAGACGGCGATGTTGCCGTTAAAGCAGACATCGACATCGGCCTTGGGGGTGCGGCCGCGCAGGTTGTAGTCGCCCGCGTAATATAAGCCGGTCTCTTCTTCGTGCCGGTAGTTCAAAGGGAGCGGTTTCGGATCGAGCGGACACCAAATGACCTCGGGGTCGGGCGCGCGGGCCGGGAGGAGGGGAAGATTGACGTTGTAGAAGAGACCGGGCTCGATCGGCCGATCGAGTAGCTCGCGTAGGAGCGGCGTGATCCAGCGCGTGGCGCGGGCCCAATCGAAATCGGCGCCTTTGCGATAATGCGAAAAGGCGATGCCGGGCCAGCCGTGCAGGATGGCTTCGCGCACGGCGGCGACGGTGCCGGAGTAGTAAACATCCGCGCCGAGATTCGCGCCGTGATTAATGCCGCTCAGCACCCAGTTCGCGTCCGGCACCAGATGGAGCAGCCCGAGCCGAACGCAGTCGGCCGGGGTGCCGTGGATGGCGAAACGGTCCGAGCCGGACTGGCGGTGCGAGCCGGACTGGCGTTTCTCGCCGCGCGGTTCGATCCGCACACCTTCGTGCCAGGTCACGGCGTGGCTCACGCCAGATTGCGGCGCAGCCGGGGCGACGACGGTGGCTTTGCCGAAATCTTGTGCGGCTTCAAGCAACGCATTCAACCCGGCCGCGTCGATGCCATCGTCGTTCGTGAGCAGGAATTTCATGGATGGAATCAGTTAGTCCAATGGCCGGCGTGGACTTTGGGGCGTGCCGGATGATCGCAAGAAAAAATGA
>JBBSEO010000136.1:0-6358 GCA_038239645.1 Chthoniobacterales bacterium
AATTTCTCTTTCGTCGCGGAAAACTTCATCACGATAAGGAAGATGTAAGGGGTGCTTTTCTAATCGGCAACCGTATTCTCGCACCACTCACCGTTGCAGCGCGCTGTCGATGAAGGAAACCGTCTGCCGCACGTTGTCCTGCTCCTTCATCCGCTTCTTCACCAGCTTGCACGCGTGCAACACCGTCCCGTGATCGCGCCCGCCAAAAGCATCTCCGATTTCGCTGAGCGAAGACTTCGTGAGCTCGCGCGCAAGATACATCGCCACCTGGCGCGGGAACGCGATGCTCGCCGGGCGACGTTTGCTCGTCATGTCGGCCAGGCGCACGTCGTAATGCTCGGCCACCTTGCGCTGGATCTGTTCGATTGTGACGGTCTGGCGGCGCTCTTCGAGCAGAATATCCTTCAGCAAATGTTCGATGTTCTCGTTCGTCAGCTCCTTGCCGCTGAGTGAAGCGAATGAGGCCACGCGCATGAGCGCGCCTTCGAGGCGACGGACATTGGTTCGAATGCGCGTGGCGAGGAACTGGAAAATTTCGTCCTCCAATTTGATCTGCAAGGTGCGCGCCTTTTTTCGCAGAATGGCAATCCGCGTTTCGATGTCCGGCGGTTGGAGCTCGGCCGTCACGCCCCACTCGAAGCGCGAGACCAGGCGCTGCTCGAGGTTGGCAATCTCCGACGGCGGCCGATCGCTCGAGAGGACGATTTGCTTATGCCCGTCGAAGAGCGTGTTGAAGGTGTGAAAAAATTCTTCCTGCGAACGTTCTTTCCCGCCGAGGAACTGAATGTCATCGATGAGAAGAAGATCGGCCTGGCGATAACGCTTCCGGAATTTCACCAGGGTGTTGTGCTGAATCCCGTCGATGAATTCGTTGATGAAGAGCTCACTGGAGAGATACATCACTTTCGCTGTTTTCTTTTTCTGCCAGACGAACTGCCCGATCGCCTGCATCAGGTGCGTCTTGCCGAGACCGACGCCGCCGTAAACGAAAAGCGGATTGTAGGAACGCGCCGGCGCCTGCGCGACCGCGAGACAGGCGGCGTGCGCAATCTGATTGTTCGGACCGACGACGAACGATTCGAAAGTGTTACGCGGATTCAAGCTCGCGAGGGAAGTGCCTCTTCCGTGGCCGACCTTTTCGCGCGGCATCTCCTCCGGCATCTCCGGCGCGACGAGTGAGTCGTCGCTCGTTTCGCCCTCGTTCCCGGTCAGGAAGCGGACGCGGCGAGGACCTCCGAGAGCTTCGACCGTCGCGGCCTGGAGCGCAGCCATGTGATTACTCTCGATCCAGAATTGATAGATGTTATTTGGCACCCGGAGGGTGACGGTTTCGTCATCCGCCTGAACCAAAACCACCGCCGAAAACCAACGCTTAAAAGTGTCGTCGCTGACATGGGGCTTTAGGGCCCTGCTCAGGTCAGCCCAGATTTTTTTGCAACGTTCTTCCATCGACTTGTTAACAGGGGAAACACCCCCGCCGGAGCAGGGTTGGGCGAGGATCACGACGGGCGAGAGTTCTGTGAAGGAAAATTTTAGTCAAGCTGAGAAGCAGAGAAACAGTTGTAATGCCCGGGAGCGAAAGGCAATTTCCCGAGGGAAAAGCGCCGTCGGCAAGGTAACGCTCCTGTTGGCGGTCACTAGCATCATCAGATGATGCACGTTTTGCGCCCGCGGTCAGAACCGTCGGTCCCTCCCTGGAAAATGAGATTTGCTGAAAACTGTTCACACCTTATTCACACCGACGGCTCTCGCTCGCTGCCAGCGGGCTGGAGATTAGAAACCATCCCAAAACCCGACAAGGAAATTTCCCATTTTTATTTTCGTTTCCTTCCCAAAAAAATCTTGACCGGAAATTCATTTAAGCAGTCTCCAATTATTCAGCAGGAAGCCCCTTGGCGTTGTCGAAGGAACCGCCTTGAGCCGATCTAATTTTGCTGCGGCCCGACGCTTTTTCGGCGAAAATTCTCCCGCGCCATGATCTCCGCCTTATCGCTCCGAAAGAGCTGTTGCCCGCGAATTTTGCTGTTCTGCGGCGCGCTTTTCTTTTTCTCCATCGCGGCGACCGCAACTGCCGCGCGGCCGGGCGAGGTGACACACGTCATCGTCGTCTGGCTGCAACGCCCGGGCAATCTGAATGACCGAAATGTTCTCACCCGCGCGGCGCGAACGCTGCGCCGCGGGCGTGGCGTAACGAATTTTCGGATTGGGCCAATCCTGCCGCCAAACGTGCGCCCAAACGAGACGCCAGGCGATCTCGCCATCGTGCTCACTTTTCGGAACGAGCGGATGCTGCGCCGTTTCGAGAACGATCAACGCCAGCAGGACGTGCTGGAGCGAGCCCTCGCGCCGCTGGTGCGGCGGCGTGTCGCCTACGATTTTTTGAACGAATGAGACGCTGCGCATTCGTTCCGGTCTTGCTTTGCTGGTTGAGTCTCGCGCCCGCGTTCGCGCTCAACGATTTGCTGCCGCCCTTTGGCTTTCGCTGGGGCGATCCGGCGAAGCGGGTCGAAACGATCCTGACCGGCGCAAAGGCTCGCATTGTCGATCGGAAAACGGACAAGAATCGCTCGAGCTGGACGGTGGAAGGTCTCGCCCATCCGGGGCTGGTGCGAACGGTGTTCACCTTCCGCGACGAGAAGCTCTTCGAAGTCCAACTTCAATACGAATATCCCGACTGGTCGATCGAACGTTACAACGAGCAGATGGGCACGGTGCGTCGTTATTTCGACAGCAAATATGGTGTGGGAAAATTGGTTTCGCGTGTGCGCGACTCCGATTCGGATGTTCTCCAAACCCTCGTTGGTTACCAGTGGATGGTCGGGGCCACCATGCTCGAGCTCTTCTATTTTTCCGCGGAAAAACCGCCGCACACGTTCCGCACCATCACCGTCGACTACAAGGCGCTTTAGCCGCGCCTACAGTTTCGGCGCTTCGTCGACGTCCTGCTCCGTCTCTTTCTGCAGGCGCTTCAATCGGCTCGCCAGGCTCGCCTTCGTCGCCGAGTTCATCCGGTCGATAAAAAGTACTCCATGCAGATGATCGATCTCATGCTGCAACGCGACCGCGAGCAAGCCGGTCGCTTCGATCGCCACCCTCTGGCCCTGCAAAGTTTCCGCTTCGACCTTGGTCCACGCCGCGCGCTCGATCTCCGCGGAAATCTCAGGGAAACTCAGGCAACCCTCCAGACCGATCTCCTTCTCCGGACCGACTTCGATTTTTGGATTCAGTAAGACGAGGGGCATTTTTTCTTTCGGATCCACCTCCCGACCATCCCACGCCATCGTGCTCGGCCTTTCTTCCACGTGCGAAACGTCGATCACGGCCAGTTGCCATGCGACCCCCACCTGCTGCGCAGCAAGCCCAACCCCATTTACCGCGTGCATCGTCTCGATCATATTTTCGGCCAGCGAAGTGATCTCCTTGTTCACCTCCGCAATCCGCTTCCCTTTCGCCCGCAAAATCGGATCCCCGTACTTTCGAATCGCGAGCCTCATTTTTCGTTCGTAAAGGCAGGTAGATTTCGCACCCCGGCGAGCTTCAGCGCGTCCATCACTTTCACAATCGTCCCGAACTCGGCTTTACGATCGGCCTGCAGCGCGATCGAAGCCTTTTTCGTGGGCGACAAATCGCTCACGGCCTGTTGCAATTCCTCCACCGCCACGGTCCGACCATCGAGCTTGATCGTATTTTCCGCATCGACACTCACGACGGCGTGTTCCAGCTCCGCCGGCGCTTTTGCCGCCGTCTTTGAATCGGGCAGGTTAATCTGCACTTCCGGCTGATCTTTTTTGAAGGTCGTCGAGACGACGAAAAAGATCAGGAGGATGACCAAAATGTCGACGAGCGAGACAATGATGATCGACGGCGCCCGTCGTTTCCGGACTGCGAAATGCATCGCTTAGACGGAGACGGGAGCCGAGCGGGTCGAAGGAACGGCGCCGCGCATTTCACCGCCAGCGCGCCCGTAATAACATTTCGCGATCAATTCCACCACGAGCGTCTCCATTTCCACCGACATCACTTCCACTTTTTTCGAGAAATAGCTGAACGCGATCAACGTCGGCACCGCGATCGAGAGGCCGAAGACGGTGGCGTTGAGCGCTTCCGCGATGCCCAGGGCGATGAGCCGCGTATCCGATGCCCCATTGCTGAGGCCGAGCGACGAGAAAACGTGCACCAAACCCGAGACCGCACCGATCAAGCCGAGCAACGGTGCGATCCCGACGATGACCTCGAGGGCGATCAATCCCTTTTCCAGATTCACCATCTCGTGACGCGCGCGCGTCTGCACTGCTTCCACGTTCTCCGCCCGCGGCGCCCGCAAATGTTGCAGCGCCACCCGTGCGATCCGCGCCAGCGACGACTCATCCGTCTCCACGATCCGCATCAGGCGGTCTGCGCTTCCGCCTGGAACGAGCCGTTCAATTTCACTCTCGATCACCAGCGGCATGACGTTGCGTTCGCGCAGCGCGATCGCCCGCAGGATGATCGTCGTTACCGCGACGATGGAACAGATGAGCAGCGGCCACATGAAGAGGCCGCCGCGTTGAAAAAAACTCACGACGTCCGTGAGGGCGCTACCGAGTAACAGATGATTCGGGTCCATGCTAATTCGGATAAATGGTAAAGCTTAGCGTCTCCTGAAACCCTTCTGGCGGAAGCGCGTCGGCCACATCTTCGGCCATGGGCGGCACTTTCGCATCCTGCACGGATTGGAGACAAAGATTGGAGAAAGATTCATCCGCGGTATTCGAGAGAATTTTTATTTTGGTGATCCGGCCGGAACGATCAACCGAAAACCCAATGAGGACGGTGCCGATGTTGATCCGGTCGCCGTTCGCGCGCACCAGGGCATACCAGCGCGAGCCGATGGCATCGTGCACGTTTTTGCTGTAGCGCCCGAGCGGCGTGCCGATGGCGTTGACGGAGGAAACTCCGCGGTTCGAGATGCTGCCCTGCATGCGCGTCGGGACTTGCTCGCGGCGATAACTCGCGGCCGGGGTTTCCTGCTCCGAGGGCGTGGGCCGCGCCACCGGCGGTGGGGTGGAGATTTCCGGCGTCGCCGTCGGCGTTTGCTCTGGCACCTCCATTGGCGGCGGAGGCGTGGCCCGCAGCATTGCGAGTTGTTCCTCGGCCGTTGGCTCAGGCGTGGGACTCGGCGCGGCTGACGGTGCGGGCGTCCTCGTCGGCGCCGCCGTTGGTGTAGGCGTCAACGCCGCGACCGATGGAGAAGGAGTGGGCGAACTCGCCTCGACCTTCGGGCGCGGCGTCCGTCCGGACATCGCTAACGAGTAACGTTGCGAGTCCAATTCAAGATCACTCCGTTCTTTGCCATCCTGCGTCGGGACCGGGGCGTTGCCCGCGCCCGGTTGCTGGCTCGCCGCGATCGAATTCGCATTCGACTCGAAAGTTTTTTCTTTCGGTTGCTCTTTCGTTTCCCGGTTCTGCGAAGTCTCGATCAACGGCGCATTCTTGGGCGCGACCGGAAACGGCGTCGGCGTCGAATCGATAAAAGTCATTTCGATCGGTTTTTCCGCCTGCGGCACCGGCGGTTGCAGCTTGCCGCCGAAGGCCGCGAGCGAGATGGCCACGGCAAAATGCAGCAGCAGCGAAGCGATCACCGCCAGGAGAATGGTCCGTCGTTCCGCCCGTCGTTGCATCAAATTTGGTCAGAGCAGGGTGCTGGCCTGCGGCGGGGAAATTACCGCACCCTCGCGCTGGAAACAACGCGACGGACTTTCTGCGCCCGCGCGTGATGAAAAAGGTACTGCTGAGCGTAGCCGCCATGCGGGCCGAAATACTGCCGGCTGAATTCGATCAGCCTTTTCGGAGTTACCTTTCGACGCCGGGCGAAATACTGCTCGCGCAGGACACGGCCAATCCAAACGTCGATCGGAAAAGCCCGGGTTCGTTCATAGGCAAAAAGCATCACACAGTTCGCCACCTTCACGCCCACGCCTGGCAACGCGCAGAGGCGTCGCTGCAATTCTCCATCGTCGAACGACGACCATTCCTCCAGGTTGGCCTCACCTTGCGCGACGCGCGCCGCCGTCGCCCGCAGGTTCTTTGCGCGATAGCCGAGGGCACACCCTCGCAATTCTGTTTCCGACGCGGCGGCGACAACCTCCGGCTCGGGAAATTCGTAGACTTGGGTGTCAGCGATGACGGCTCCTCGCCCGAAGTTTCGGCGCAAGGCGAGCGACATTTGTCGAATGTGCGCCACCTGTTTCATTGACGAACAGATGAAGCTCGCGAGACATTCCCATTTCGGCTGGCGGATCAAACGCAGGCCGTGGCAGAAATTTGTCGCCGCAGTCATCGTCGGGTCGCGCGGAAACGAAGCGCAGATCTCCTCCAG
>JBBSEO010000137.1:0-6350 GCA_038239645.1 Chthoniobacterales bacterium
CATCATCGAGCTAATTCATCTCGCCAGTCTGGTGCACGACGACATTTTGGATGAAGCCGAGCGTCGCCGCGGCCTTCCGACGTTGAACGCGCGTTGGGGAAATGGGTTGAGCGTGCTCCTGGGCGATTCGCTTTTTGCCCATGCCCTGGAGCTTTCGACCAGATTTGAGAGTGCGAATATCAGCCGCGCGATCGCGCGCGCCACGCGCGATGTCTGCACGGGCGAGATCATCCAGACGCAAAGACGCTTCGATCTTCAGATGGCGATCGAGGAATATTTTCGCGTGATCGAATTGAAAACGGCCACGCTCTTTGCCGTCGCCGCGGAGCTGGGTGCAACGTTGAATGATGCACCGCGCGCGCAAGTCGAAGCGCTGAAAGAATTCGGCCGGCGGCTGGGTTCGGCCTATCAGATTTACGACGACTGCATCGACGTCTCGGGGCGCGAACAGCTCGCGGGCAAGACGCTCGGTTCGGATTTGCGCAAGGGGAAGATGACGCTGCCGATGTTGCGCCTTCTGCGCAATGCGCCCTCGATCGAGAAGGAACGCTTATCGCAGTTGATTCTCGAAGGCGACAGTGCGGCGATCGCGGCGTTACTCGCCAGCGGAGGCGCCCTCGCCTTTAACGAGTCGATCGATGCGGGTTTGGAGTGTGCTCGCATGGGTAAAGCCGACGTGACCACGCTGCCTCCCACGCGCGCCCGCGAAGCGCTGATCGCTTTCGCAGACGGGATCGCGGCGATGCTGGATTCGCTGCGGCGTCGCGGCGCTTGACGCTGGCATGGCCACGCTCAGGATCCGCGAGCTCCCGGCGGAAGATCGACCGCGTGAGAAATTGATCGCCAAAGGCGCGGAGGCGCTAACGAATCGTGAATTGATCGCGATTCTCCTGCGCACCGGCCTTCCGGGCAAGAACGCGGTGGAAGTGGGCGGCGAAATTTTGAACAAATACCAAACGCTGGGCGCACTCTGCCGGGTTCCGGTGCGCGAGCTGGAAAAAATCCGCGGCGTGGGAAGGGTGAAAGCAATTCACCTCGCCGCGGCCTTCAAGCTGGCCGAACGAATGGCGAAAGAAAAAGTTTCGGCCCAGAAGATCGACACGCCGGAATTGGTTTACGAACTTTTGGGCGCGGAACTGCGCGCGTTGGAAAAGGAATCGCTGCGCGTTTTGCTCCTCGATACTCGCTATCAATTGCGCGAGATCGTGCAGATTTCTCTGGGCAGCGTGAATGAAAGCATCGCGCACCCGCGCGAGATTTTCCGGCCGGCGATCGCTTCGTCGGCCTACGCAGTGATCGTCGTGCACAATCATCCTTCCGGCGATCCGTCGCCGAGTGCGGCCGATCATTCCCTCACTCGGCGCCTGGCGGAGGCGGCCGAGTTGCTCCAGATCAAATTGCTCGACCACGTGATTATCGGCGCGCCGGCCGAAGGTCGCGCGGCCTATTTCAGCTTCAGGGAAGCGGGGGTGCTCTAAATGATTCACCTCACCGCCATCATCGGCTCGGGCGCGAAAATCGGCGCGAATGTCGAGATCGGTCCGCACTCGATTATTGGTGGCGATGTCACCCTGGGCGACAACTGCGTTCTTGGCGCCAACGTCATCATCGAGGGCACGGTGAGAATCGGGCGCGAGAATCGAATCGGTCACGGCGCGCACATCGGGGGAGAGCCGCAGGATTTGAGCTTTTCGGCGAAAACGCGCAGCGCGGTGGAGATTGGCGATCGCAATCGCTTTCGCGAATACTGCACGATTCATCGGGGAACGGCGGAAGGCACCGCGACGAAGTTGGGCGACGACAACTTTCTCATGGTTGGCGCGCACCTCGGGCACAATTGTGTCGTGGGGAACAAAGTGATCATCGCGAACAATGTTCTTCTCGCCGGTTACGTCACGCTTGGTGACCAGGCTTTCATCGGCGGCGGCACCAGCGTCCACCAATTCACGCGCGCGGGTCGGCTCGTGATGGTCCAGGGCAGTTCGGCTTTCGGGAAGGATTTGCCGCCGTTCACCCTCGCGGCGGAAAGGAATTCGGTCTTCGGGCTGAATGTGGTTGGCCTCCAGCGCGCCGGATTCACTCGCGAACAGACAGAGGAGATCAAGCGCGCGTTCAAGCTGCTCTATTTCCGCAAACTCACCACCCGCCAGGCGGTCGAGGAATCAACGAAAATGGAATGGACCGAACTCGGCCGCGAATTTTTCGACTTTGTCCGCGAGGCGATGGACGGCCGCGGCGTCTGCGCTTATCGCGGATCGCGGGCGGACGATTGATTCAGAGCGCCAGCAGCGCGAGCAATCGGCCGGTTTTCCCCATCTCCGCGCGATAGGAATAATATTTCGTCAGGTCGCACGCGGTGCAGACCCGATCATCGAAGACTTCGGTAACGCCCGCGGCGCGACACTGCCGTGCGATTTCGGCGGCGAAATCGATCTCGTAATGTGGCGGCCGAATACACGGACTGACCTGGACGATTAAATCGCTCGCCTCGACCGCGAAACGCGCACGGAGTGTTTCAATCGCTGCGGTCACGATGCCGAGCTCCGTGCCTTTTTTTCCGGAATGCACCAGCGCAATCGCGCGGCGCCTTCGGTCGACCAGAAAAACCGCGGCGCAGTCGGCGACATAAATTCCCAGGCAAACGCCCGGCTGATTTGTGGCGATCCCGTCGCACTTTTCGAAACAAAAATCTTCCTCCGGTTCCTCGTCCACCACCGCAATTTCTCGACCGTGAACCTGACGCGCCGTGACCAAAGGCATCTCCAAACTGAGCGCTTGGCGCGCGTCTCGATGCGCGCGATCAAGTTCGGCGAGGACTGCTGCTTTGTCGTGCGAGACCGCGATCCCCGGAATTCGTCCGACAAAACCGTGCCGCCAGCCAGCGAGCGCCGAAAAATGCTCGATTGGCAGCTCGCTATTTCCCAACGGTACTGGTGGTGCGACGCACGCGCGTGGTCGTCGTCGGCGTTTTGCAGTCGAGAGACAATGGCGTCGGTTTCGGCGCGGGCGTGGGCAATGCGTCCGTCTTCAGTTTCCGCCGCGTCTTCGGCTCATCGAGGCAGAGCGAATAACGCACTTCTGTTGCGGTAACGCGATCAAAGTCGGCGACGGCCGCATCATAGGTGTAGAGCGCCTGCAGTTGGGTCGAACGCGCGGTCGTGAGCTGGACGCGCGCGTCGAGCACTTCCAACTGCGTTCCGGCACCGGCATCGAGTCGCGCCTGCGCGAGGCGCAACGCTTCCGCCGCCTGCTCAACATTTTTTTCCTGGCTTTGAATTAACTCGCGGCCCTGTAATAAATTCGCAAAGGCTTGTTGGACCTCGAGCTCGACCTGGCGATTGGAATCGTCGAGCGTGATCTTCGACTCTTCGAGCAGGGCCTTGGCCTGTTTCACACGGCCGTAAGTCGCGCCCCAATCCCAGATCGCCCAGCTTCCGGTCGCGCCGATAACGTAGCCCGCGCGGGCGTCCTCGACCTTATCGCTGATGGGCGAGCTGCGGAATTCCGAGCCAGCGCTGGCGCTAATCTGCGGGAAATAGCCGGAGCGGGCGACGCCCACATTCGCATTGTTCGCCAGCACCAGCGCCTTCTGTTGTTTCAGGAAGGGACGGTTCTGTTTCGCCACTTCGATTGCGGTCGGCAACGACATCACCCGCGCGACATAACCGAGCTCGCCCACCGCCTCGAGCGGCGCGCCATCGCCCCGCCGCGGGTCGAAATCGAGGCCTAACGTCTTGGCCAACTGCAACTGCGAGATGCGATAATTATTCCGGGCAGTGATGAGCTGCGGATATTGGTTCGAGAGAGCGACCTGCGCCTGGAGGACGTTGAAGCGCGGCACGGTGCCGGCCTCGAAACGATTTTGCTGATCCTGCAACTGGCTTTGCAACAGGCGAACGGATTCCTCTTGCACGCCGATGAGGGCGCGATTGAGCAATACCTGATAAAATTGCTGGCGAACGGTCGCGATGATTTGGTCGATCGCGTTGCGGAAAGCATAGTAAGAGCTGTCGCGCTGGAAGTCAGCCGAACGAATGTTTTCGATCACGCGTCCGCCGGAAAAAATGACCTGGGTTGCCTGAATCGAAACGGTGTAACTGCGCTCCGTTTGGGTGAAGCTTGAGCCTCCGCCGAAATTTGTTCTCACGCCATTGCCGCCATCCCCGGTGAAATGATTCAGGTGAGGATCGAGGTCTTGGAACTGCGCCGTCGCGTTGACCTGCGGCAAAATGGCGGCACGCATCTCGATATAAAGTCCCTTCGTCCGCTCGATTTCCTGGCGCGCCCGGAGAATATCCGGGTTTTGCTGGAGCGCGGTCATGATCGCTTCGTCGAGGGTGAAGCGAGGCGCACTGCTGCCGCGAGTGCGGGTTTCCACCATCGTATCGCCGGCCGACAACGGACCGGCAATCACAAAAAGCCCGCTCAACAAAATAAGCCGATAGATACAATTCTTGCGCATGATCTTACAACGGGATTGGGAAGGCGCGGAGTGTAACCGAGGCAGCGATTATTGCCAGCCCGCAGTCGGGACCGGCTCTTTCTCCGCATGCTTCGACTGACAGAAGTCGAATATTTTAGTGTAAATCTGCAGCCAGGCTTTTTGTTCGCCCGGCGACAGATGTGCCATCAACTTCATCAGATTCTCGACGATATCTTCGCGAATGCGGCGGACCAGGGCCGAACCTTTCGCCGTGATGCAGACCAGGACTTTGCGGCGATCATCGCGCGCGATCGCGCGGGTGACATATTCCAGGTTATCCAGCCGCGCGACCAAGCCACTCGCCGCCGCCGTGGTATGCCCCATTTTTTGCGCGATCTCCGACATCGTCATCACTTCCTTTCGATCGAGCGCGGCGAGGAGGAAGAATTGCGGGAACGAAACATTACCCGCGGCCAGTTCATTACAGAGACGCAGCAGAAAGCATTTCTGCATTTCCATGATGATGAACGACAACCGCTCGGCATCTTTCCGCAGCGCATTGGTCGCCTCGGTGCTCACGGCAGATAAGCTAGGAGTAGCTAACGTGCTGTCAACTGGCTCGCCTCATTGCAACGGCAAAACTTCCCGAATGTCCCCCGCCGTGACCTTCTCCCCCGGCCCAAGCCGCAGGAGAACATGCGCTCGCGCCAGGCCAAAGAGGGCGTGCGATTCCTGCCCTCCAACCAATCGGAAAACTCCCCCTCGCACTTCGCCGCGGAGGTAATGCGCGCGTGCACCGTCATTTACGACCGCTTCCTCGACGCGGACAAGAGCCCCGCGATCTTCGTCCCTGGTCGCTCCCATCATTCTTCGCAACGCCGGTCGCACTAAGACCTGGAAAGTCACAAACGACGAAACGGGATTTCCCGGCAGACCAAAAATGCAGCAGTCACCTCGCCGGGCGAAGAGAAACGGCTTGCCCGGCTTCATCGCCACGCGCCAAAGATCGATCTCCACCCCGAGCTCTTTCAGGACCGCCCGGACGAAGTCACGCTCTCCCACCGAGACGCCACCGCTGATTATGACCGCATCATTTTCGAGCGCGCGCGTCACTGTTTCGCGCAATGCGTTCGCGTCATCACCGCAATGCTCTTGCCCGGCGACCTCCGCCCCCGTCCTCACGACCATCGCGGCCAGCATGGTTGCATTCGAGTCATAAATTTCCCCAGGCCGCAGCGTCGTTCCAGCTGGCACCAATTCATCACCCGTGCTAATCACCGCGACCCGCGCCCTCTTCCCAACGTTAATTTCGGAAACGCCCTGCGCCGCCAGCAACCCGATCAGTGCCGGCGTGACCATCTCCCCCGCCTTCGCGATCAATTGCCCGATCGTCAGATCGCCGCCAATGCGACGCACGAATTCGCCCGGTGAAACATTCTCGGCGTTGATGACGACCTCGCTTCCCTCGCGCGTCGTCTCCTCCTGCATCACGACCGCGTCCGCCCCAGCCGGCAGCGGCGCCCCGGTGAAGATACGCACGGCCTCGCCCGCCCTCATCGAAAGAGCGAGCGACCGGCCCGCAGGCTGTTCGCCGACGAGGCGAAGTCGAGCGCCCTTGTTCGACGTCTCCGCCACCACGGCGTATCCGTCCATCGCGGAATTGTCGAACGAGGGAATTGCCACCGCCGCGCGAATTTCCCCGGCGACGAAGCGACCATCTGCATCGGCGATCCGCACTTT
Organism: Chthoniobacterales bacterium; assembly: GCA_038239645.1. GTDB lineage: Bacteria > Verrucomicrobiota > Verrucomicrobiia > Chthoniobacterales > UBA10450 > AV69. The sequence goes on from JBBSEO010000137.1 coordinate 6,164, forward strand.
TTCCTGGGGGCAAAGATGGACCGTCTCCAGAATTTGTCGGCGCGCTTCTTCTTCGCTAATCACAAACACTTCTATCAATCGCGCCGCCCATTTCGGCAATCGCCATTCCCGCAGTTGGCAATCCGCCAAGGCGCGTCATATTCTCGCCCGTTATCGCGAGAGCAGAAGCGGCGGTTTATAATCGCCG
>JBBSEO010000138.1:0-6335 GCA_038239645.1 Chthoniobacterales bacterium
GCGGCGGCGCCGCAACCGATTCGACCGGTCAGTAGTGGAATTTCGCCGCTGGAGTTTGCGCTCTTTCTCCAGGCGACCGCGGAATTCAAGCCGAGCGTCGTCGCGATCGAACCGCTGCTGCGCTGGCGCGAAGGGCAGAAAGATCAGGAGCAGATTTTTCTCGATCAAGCCATGCGCGTCCCGAAGCTCCTGCTCTCCTCGGACCTGACCGATTCGCCCGATCCCGATTCGCCGCCCACGGAAATTCTCGGCTTCACCCACGTGCACGGCCGGCGCGGCGATCTGCCCACTTTCACCGCCGTGGCCCATCAGCCGGACGAAGATTTGCGCCTGATTTCCACCCCGGTCTTTAGCAATTTGCCCGACGAATCGGATGTGCGAGTGCCATTGCTTTTTCAATATCGCAGCGAAGTGATCCCGGCGTTCGCACTTCAGGTTTTCCTGGCCTGGTCGCGGGTCGCTTTGAGCGAGGTCACGGTTGAATTGGGTTCGCACATCGAGTTGCCACATGGTCGCCGGATTCCAATTGCCGCCGACGGTTCTCTGCTGGTGAACCCGAACGCCGCGCGCCTTGCGCAGCATCTGCCGTTGAATGAGCTGCTCTTTCTCTCCCAACAAAAAAGCAAGGATTCGCCCTTGGAAAATCTTGGCGGCAAAATTCTTCTCGTGCGGACGCCGCTGAATCCACTCGCACCGCCCGACGCCTTCGCCGCCGCGATCGCGACGCTGCAATCCGCGCACTTTGTTCGACGCGTCGGTCTGCTCGCGGATGCGATCATCTTTCTTCTGATCGCTGCGCTTTCGTGGCCGGCGATTCGCGCTTCGCGACTCGATCTGCTCCTCGGCGTGCTCGCGTTTACTGCGCTCTATTTCCTCCTCTCGCTCGGGTTGCTGTCGCGCTATGAAGTCTGGCTGCCCGGGCTGGTTCCGCTTGGAACGGCATGGCTGCTGGCGATCATCGCGTGGATTTGGCCTCGGCCGAAAATTTCAGCATGAGCGATTCCGTCGAGGAGCGGCTCGACCGCCTCCAGAAACCTGGCTTGGTCGATCTCCATTTCGATCTGCCGATGTATCTCTACGAAAATCGCACGCGCCCGAATGTGCTCGCGGCCGATTTGCAGCACGAGTTCGAGGCGGGAGGGATTCAACTGATGGTCGCGGCCATTTTCCTGGAAGACCGTTATCTCGAGGACGCGCTCGACGTCGCGCTGGGTCAAGCCGCTCGGCTCTTACGCGAAATCGATGGCAACACCCGCTTCAAACTCTGCCGTAATTTCGCCGAGATCGAAGCGCTCGCGGCGAAGCAGGAGATCGGCTTTCTGCTCGGCTTCGAAGGCGTCGAGCCGTTGGGTGAAGAGATCGACCGGTTGCGCGCCTTTTATGAAATGGGCCTGCGGCTCGTCGGTCTGACCCACGCGCGCGACAACGCCGCGGCCTCCGGCGCCATTTTCGCCGCGAGCGGATCTCCCACGCGCGGTCTTACTCCCTTCGGCCGTGAAGTGGTGCGCGAATGCGAGCGCCTCGGGATTATCGTCGACCTCGCTCATCTTAATCCGGTCGGGTTTGACCAGGTGCTCGAGCTGGCGACGAAACCGCTCGTGATTTCGCATACGAACGCGCGCCGCTTTTATGACATCGAGCGCAATCATTCCGACGAACAATTCCGCGCGGTGGCGGAGAAAGGCGGAGTCATTGGCGTAAACGCTGTGCTGGTGAGCCAAAACCGGGAGGAGGCGACGCTCGATCGCTATGTCGATCACGTCGAGCATATCGTCGCGGTCGCGGGGATCGAACACGTCGCCATCGGTTTCGATTTTATTGAATTCATTCGGCGACGGTGGTCGGAGGCGGATCGGCAAGAATTCGAGAAAAAATACCCGAGCGCACACTCCGTGCCCGATCTGGCGCACCACGGGCACGCGACGAATCTGACGCGGCGTCTGATCGAGCGCGGGTTCAGCGACGAGCAGATCGAGAAAATCCTGCGCGGAAACTGGCGACGAATTTTACGCCAGCTTCTCTAACGAGTCAGACCAGCGGCAGCGTCGGGAATTTTTTCCCGAGCACGACCTGGCTCGGGGCGTGCAGCCATTCTTCGAGGACCGTGGCGTAAACGCTGCGGAAATCGGTATTGAAGCGCAGATCGCCGTGGTCGAGATCGCTCAGGCTCGGCTGCGCGCCGGAGAGTCCGGCTTTGACTCCGCCGCCGAGGATGAACATCGGCGCGGCGGTGCCATGATCGGTTCCGCCGTTGGCGTTTTCTGCCACGCGGCGACCGAACTCGCTGAACGTCATCAGCATGACGCGGCCAAAATTTCCCTGGGCCTTGAGATCCGTGACGAACGCGGTCACGGCGTCGTTGAGTTGGGTCATCAATCGATCGTGCGCCCCGTTTTGTCCGGCGTGGGTGTCGAATCCGCCCTGGCTCGCGTAGTAAACGCGCGTCGGCAGACCGCCACTGATCATGCGCGCGATCAACCCGAGACTCGCGCCCAGGGGCGTCGGCGGATAGACCACCGTTGTTTTCGCCTTCTTTGCGATCGCGAGAATTTTTTCCGAGCTCAACTGTGCGTCGAGGGCCGTCCGGCGCAGGAAATCTTCCGCGCTGTCGCCGGTTTTCGTCTTCCCCGGGAGTTCGGCGATGGAATTTCCTTCCGCCGGTGTGCTTTCTTCACTCGCGCCAATGAGCTGGCGATAAAACGCTTCCTCGTCGCTCAACGGTTTGCCGTCATCGCTCGACGAGGCGCGCCACCGATATTGCTCCGGTCGCGACAAGGTCACCCCGGTCGGCGTTTTTGCGCTAAAGGATTGCGGCATTTGATCAGCGAGAGCGACGCCGACGGTCGGATCAGCGCCCCGGCAGCAATTGTCGAAGTAACGCCCGATCCAGCCCTCGTTGGCCACGCGGTCGGAGTCGGTCGCCGTCTGCCAGATTTCGGTCGAACGAAAATGCGAGCGATTGGGATTCGGGTAACCGACGCCCTGGACGATCGCGAGTTCACCCGCATCGTAGAGATTCTTGAAGCCGGGCAACTGCGGAGTGAGGCCGATGTGAGAATCGATTTTCAGGATCCGATCCTGCGCCAACGCCAGCGTCGGTCGCGCGCGATGATATGCGTCGTCCGCATACGGAATGACGGTGCTGAGACCGTCATTGCCACCGGCGAGCTGGAGGACAACGAGGATCGTCCCATCCTTGCCGGTGACGGGTTGGGTCAGGCTGTCGGCCGCGAGCGCGTTGAGAGTGCAAAATGTTTTCTCGAGGAAGACCGGCAGCGTCCACGCAGCGGCCGCGCCGAGGGCCGAGGTGCGCAGGAATTTGCGCCGAGTTTGGAGTGTTGGCGTCATGTCAGTTGGTAAAGCGGCGAACTCATCATCAAATGCAGCAGTCCCCGCACGGTGGTATCGCTGGTATCGCCCTTTCGGTGAGCGAGAAAATCGCGGAATGGCGCGGTATCCGAGTCATTCAAACCGGCTTGGAAAACGCGCCTGGTTAATTCTTGGAGCAGAACATCAGGATTCCGGCGCAACTCAGCGGAGGCGATCTTCGAAACATCGATCGGCTCGCGCCGCGGATCGTCCGTGCCCTTTCCCCCGCGACGCAGGCCAAGGTCGCCGCCACGCCCGCGCGGCGCGTCGGGCCGCATCGCGTCGCCATTGATCAGATAGTTCGCGAAATTGTTGCGGAAGAGCAGCGTCGCCGTGCTGATCCAGCTCTTGCCGCCATCCCAGCCTTTCACGTTCGGCGGTCCGAACAAGGTTTGACCCATCTGGCGCATGGCGTTTTGCGCGACCCGCGGAGTGGGCAGATCGGTCGCGAGAATTTTGCAGGTGTGGAGGAGGAATTGGGTCGGGCTCTTGATCTGCGACCGGCGAACAGCGGCGTCGTAAAACTGGGCCGACGAGAAAATCTCCGCCAGCACCGGCTTGATCTCGAAGTTGTGCGTGCGCAACCGTTCCGAAACGAGATTGACCAGCAAGGGTGTCGGTTCGTCGGCAATGAAATAGCGGCAGATCTTTTTCCCGATGAAAACGGCGCAGGCCGGCTCTTTCGTCAGCAGGTCGATGATCTGGTCGCCGGTGAAGTTCCCGGTGTGCCCGAGAAAATTCTTCGCGCCCGGATCGATCTGGCGAAAGGCAATCCGGGTTTGCTGGGTTGAAGGATCAACCCGATAGCCGGTGAAAGCGCGCGCGGCCTCGCGCACGTCTGGCTCGCTGTAGTTGCCAATGCCGACGGTAAAGAGTTCCATCAGCTCGCGCGCCCAGTTCTCGTTAGGATGCTCTTTCCGGCTCTGCTGGAGATCGAGGTAGATCATCATCGCCGGGTCGCGCGAAATCGCCTTGGTCAGCAAATTGAAGTTCCCCAGCGCGCCCCGCCGCAGGGTATCGTTCTGTCGCCACATCCAGTAGCCATCCTTCACTTTCTCCGCGCTGGTCGCGAAATGGCCGTGCCAGAAAAGCGTCAGCTTCTCCAGCGCCGGCGCGGTGGATTCATTCATCCGCCCGAGCCACCACGACCGCAGATCGAGGAGCTCGTCGCCTTCCATTTGCCGCTGCGCTTTGACCTTCGAATGGTCGCCGCTCTCTTTCGCCATCCGCGCCTCCCGCCGGATCGTCCGCAGATTGCGCGGGTGAGCCCATTCCGGCGCCGGCCCCTCCACGGCCGTCTCGGGCGCGGTGAGAAGATCGCGCACCGCGCGCTCGAGGCCCTTGGCGTGCGTCTCGTCCACCAACTCGGGCGTCGCCCCGAAAGTGGCGCGATTGAGCAGATGCGCGGCCGTTTCCTTGTCCCAGCGCGACGATGGCAGCGCGGTCAGCATCACAATTCAACCGCCGTGTGAGTTGCCGGTTGCGGGCGGCTCAGCGATGCTGCGCGCGATTTGCCGAAGTGAAGTTCATCAACCTGACTCGCCGCGCGGAGATCGGCGCGAACTCTTATTATCTGGAGCTGGGCGGGAAGCGTCTCGTGCTTGATTCCGGCATGCATCCGCGGGACGAAGGCGACCTCGCGCTGCCGCTCTGGAGCGCGTTCGAGGGCCGGGCGCTCGACGCCATTCTCATCACCCACGCCCATCAGGACCATATCGGCACCCTTCCGCTGTTGATGCGGCAACGCCCCGCCGCGCGAACCTTCATGACAGAAATGACCGCTGAGATCGGCGATGCGTTACTACATAATTCGGTCAATGTGATGACGCGCCAGCGCGAGGAGCTCGGCCTGGAGATGTATCCGCTCTTCACCCATCGCGAAGTGAACCAAGCCCGCGCGGAATGGCATTCCTGCCGCTACCGCCAGTCGTATGATTTTCGGGGCGATCGCGGCGCGACTGGGGACGCCCCGACGTTCGAATTCTGGGATGCCGGCCATGTTCTCGGTTCGACCGGCGTTCTTCTGCGCGGTGAAGGCCGGACGATTTTCTACACCGGCGATGTGAATTTTGACGATCAGACCATCGCGCCGGCCGCAAAATTTCCGGAGACAAGCGTCGATCTCCTGATCATGGAATGCACCCGCGGCGATAACGCCACCCCCGCCTCCTGGACGCGTGCAGGCGAGGAGGAAAAACTAGCGGCCGCGATCGCGCGCGTGTTTGCGCGCGGCGGTTGCGTGCTCATTCCCGTTTTCGCGCTCGGGAAGACGCAGGAAGTACTGGCGATGCTCCATAAATTTCAGCGCCGCCAATTGCTGGAACGTTGCCCGATTTACATCGGCGGGCTGAGCGCGAAGATGACGGAGATTTACGATCGCTACGCCAACCAGGCGCGCCGGCAACTGACCCGCCTGCAACTCCTGTCCGAGGTCGCGCCTTTTGTGTTGAACGGGAAAACCTTTGCCGAAACGACCGCGCGGGGCGGGCGGATCTACGCCCTTTCCAGCGGCATGATGACGCCGAAAACGCTCTCGAATATTTTTGCCCGCCGCGTCCTGGATGATCCGCGGCACGCGATCTTTTTTGTCGGCTACGCCGATCCGGCGTCGCCGGGCGGGATTTTGCAGGCCGCGAAGATTGGCGATGAAGTGACGCTGGATCCCGCGTTGCCGGCACAGACCCTGCGCTGCGAGACCCAGCGCTTTCAATTTAGCTCCCACGCCAGCCGCGAATCGCTGGTCGCATTCGCGCGCCGGCTTGCGCCCGCGAAAATTCTGCTCGTCCACGGCGACCCCGGCGCGATGGCATGGATGCGCGCGGAATTGCAACGTGTCCTGCCGCAGGCCGAAATCATGATCCCACCATCGGGCGTGGAATTGGACCTTTGATCGCGTGAAGGTCGTTAGCTGGAACATCAATTCGTTGCGCAAGCGCCAGGAACGGCTGCTTACCTGGCTGGGGGCC
>JBBSEO010000139.1:0-6334 GCA_038239645.1 Chthoniobacterales bacterium
ACGGCGTGGGACGGTGCGGAATTGGCCGGCTGCGCGGCGCTGAAAGAGTTGGGCGGAGATCACGGTGAGGTGAAATCGATGCGCACCTCGCCAGCGTTCCTCAGGCGAGGAGTCGCTGCGCAGCTCTTGGATCATTTGATCGGCGAAGCAAAACGGCGCGGCTATCGTCGCTTAAGTCTCGAAACGGGCTCGATGGCTTACTTCGAGCCGGCCCGGCGTCTTTACCAAACCTTTGGCTTCTCGCCGTGTCCGCCCTTCGGCTCCTACGTGGAGGATGCAAACAGCGTCTTTTTTACGAAGACGCTACAGGCTCAATGATAAATCGTTGGATCTTTGACACCGGCATCGCGGAAACCCTGCGCGCGAAGCCGGCAGGAATCGCACCCGCCACATGCTTCCCCGTTCGCAGAAGGATCGTAGCAGCTATGGGTTAACGAGAAATCGACGCCAAGGTCGCCCCCGCGAAGGATAATCTCGGCCTTGGTCATTTGCAGGAGTGGAGCGTGAAGGTGGTAGCGCACGCCTTCCACTCCGGCCTTGGTCGCGAGGTTGGCCAGTTTTTCGAATTGAGCGATGAACTCCGGCCGACAGTCCGGGTAACCACTGTAATCGACGGCGTTGACTCCGATAAAAATATCCCGGGCTCCCAAGACTTCGGCCCAGGCCAGCGCGTAACTGAGGAAGATGGTGTTGCGAGCGGGGACGTAGGTTACGGGAATCCCGTTGGCCGGGCCATGTTTGGGCACCGCGATTTCATCGGCCGTGAGAGCGGATCCGCCGAAAGCGCGGAGATCGATTTCGATCGTTCGCTGCTCTTTCGCACCCACGCTCTTCGCCACCCGTTCCGCCGCGCCGACTTCCACGGCGTGCCTTTGGCCATAAGCGAAAGTGAGTGCGTAACACTCAAAGTTCTGCGTGCGCGCGAGCGCGAGGGTGGTGGCGGAGTCCAGACCACCGCTGAGCAGCACCACCGCCCGATTCATCGCCCGGTCGGGTAATTCGCGATGACGGTGAGGGCAATTCCGCCCCGGGCGGAGAACTCGGCCGTAACGGTGAGCTCTCGCGGCTGAAGGACCGCCACGAGATCGTCCAGGATCCGATTGGTGACGGCTTCGTTGAACGCGCGCTCTTGTCGGAAGGAAGCGAGGTAGAACTTGAGCGACTTGGTTTCAACGCAATGTTTTCGGGGAAGATACTCAATCGTTAGCTGGGCAAAGTCGGCTTGCCCGGTAATTGGACAGAGTGAAGTGAAATCGGTCGTTTCAAATCTCACGCGATAGGGTCGCTTCGCCGGATTAGGGAATGTCTCGAGAATGGCGCGATCGGGCGCGAGGGGAAGCCCCGGCTGGTTGTGGCCGAGCAGGGTCAGATCATTCTTTTTCGTCTTTGGCATGTTCCAACTTAACTGACGGCATTTCGCCGATGAATCAATCGGGATGACCGAGCATCGGATTCTTAAACGCGCGTTCACGATCGCCGTTTTGCTTGTAGTTCCAGTAATCGACTTTGAAATCACGTTTCAACTTCAAGATTGAGCCGTCAGCCAGATGCCATTCCCGGACGAGGTAGGGGAAACGTTGGTCGAGTGAGAAAAGGTCCGTTCCCGCGGCATGACGGACCGTGACTTCCAGTCGCCGCTCGGAAGGGCGCCACGAAATCCGGGCGGGCTTGAATTCCACCCCTGTCGTTCCGGCGAGTGGCGAGGCCAGTTGCACCTCGAATTCACCGGGTGGTTTGCGAAAGTCGATGGTTCGGACGCGCCACGGTAATTCATCGGCGAAGAGAGAATTGCCAGAAGGCGCGGCCACGGGCGACGGCGCGGCGACGGCACGATAACTTTCGCTCGTGAAAGTAAGGGAATGATTTCGCTCTTCAATTTTACGGAGGAAGTTTCCGTTACTGTCCGTCCCGACGAGCGACAAACGTGCGAGCGAGCCGTCCGTCCGCCACAACGCAACCTGCGAAGCCTGTTCGACCACCAGTCCGAGAGGCAACGTCCAGATCAAACTCATGCGGATAGCTCCGGCGGCATCGGCACGTTTCGGATCGTCGACCCGTACGAGCGTGGTCGGGTCAACTCGTTCCGACTGGACGATCACGAGCACTTCGCCTTTACGAAGTTGCGTTTCGCGCATGAGCTGCGCGTCGTAGAGGTTTACTTCCGCTCGACCGTCGCCCCAGTAGCTGGCATTGGTGAAGAGGTCGTTGCTCCACTGCGCCGGCGCGGTGAGGGGTGCGATTGCGAGAAGGAGAACTGTCGCTAACCTACTGCCGTTCAAAGTTCGATCATCGAAATGGAAACCGAGTCGCCTGTCCACGCTGAAAGTGATTGTCCGACCTGCGCCCACAAGATGGCGAATGCGGGAGTGATCGATCTTTTCGCGCATGATCGCGAAACCGATGAGGTCCTGCTGGTCATGAACGAGACGCGCCCGTGGGAAGATGACGACGAGCAGTTACACGAGGTGCAGGAGAAATTTAACGCCTACGCTTCCTTCGTCCTCGATGGCGAAATGCTGGCGGCTCACCCGGAGCTATCCGGGAAGCGCGTGCGCATCGAGCTGCACGCGACCCACATTCCACAGGGATCGGGGTTGGAATTATTGCAGGCGATCCACGACCAACTCGAACATCAGGAGATCAAGGTCGAAGTCTTGGTTCGCGACGGCGAGATTCCGCCGAACGAGCCTCAGGCCGCGACGTGACGGCGGCTCGGGCCGCGCTGCTGACGACGAATGGCCCGCAACTGCGCACGCTCCATTGTGGTTTGTAACTGTGCCGCGCGGATCGTATCGGCCTTGACCCGTCGTAGCTCGGAAACCAGGCCGAGGCGGGAGAGAGTCCAGATGATCCACTTCGTTGGATCCCATTGCCACGGTTTCACGCCATTACGGTAGTCGTATTGAAATTCGTGATGATAGTTATGATAACCTTCCCCGAAGGTGAAGAGGGCCATGAAGAATGAATCCCGGGCGCTGCAACGGGTGGAGTAAGGCTGCCGCCCAACGGTGTGGCAGGCGGAGTTGATGAAAAAGGTGCAATGCTGCAAGACCACGACCTTGGCCACGCCACCGATGAGGAAGCCGCCGAGGGCGCCGACCCAGCCATTCCAGAGATAGCCGATAACGGTGGGAAGAACGAGGCTAACGAGAACTGCCAGAAGGTGGATATGGCGGTGCTGCCACATGATCAGCGGATCTTTCTTGAGATCGGCGACGTTATCGAAAGGTGGCTGGGGCAGAAGCTTGAAAAGAAGCCAGCCGATATGGGCATGGAAGAAACCCTTGGTAATATCGTAGGGATCATCGTCATGATCGACGTTCTTGTGATGGCGGCGATGCTCGCTCACCCACATCAAGACCGAATTCTCAAATGCGCCGGCGCCGAAAAGAATGACGAGGAACTTGATCGACCGGCGGGCATTGAAGGCGAGGTGGGAGAACATGCGATGGTAGCCCAGGGTAATGCTGAACCCGGTGGCTAGAAGCGAAGCGAAGAAGATCGCGATCTGAAACCAGTCGAAACCAAAACGCCACAGATAGAGCGGCAGGGCGGTGAGGGTGAGAACAACGGTTCCGATGAGAAACGAACTGGTTTTCCAGTTCACCCGGGAAAAGGGGATACGAAAGGTCATAGGGGAGGGGCAGAGCTACCGAGCCAGAACTACATCTTTCTTGCTCCAGCTGTGCACCTGCCGGCAATGCGGGCAGGTCATCTTATGGGTTTCGGATTTGGTTTCGGCCCAAAGCTGCTCGTCAATCGACTTCCCGGTGGGAGTGAGTTTCGCCGTGGTGGGGCATCTAACGAGAATTCGTTTAATCACAGTGTCGGAGACTGCTTTACGGTTGCGTGGTTTTTCAAAGTAATAATGCATTTATCCAAGCCGGTAAACGATCCGAGCCTTGTCGGTATCGTAGGGTGACATTTCGAGCTTGACCCGATCGCCGATGGTCAGACGGATGAAACGTTTGCGCATTTTGCCCGAGATGTGAGCGAGGACGAGATGCTGGTTTGCGAGTGCGACGCGGAACATGGTGCCGGGGAGGACCGTCATGATCGTCCCTTCCAGCTCCAGCGCTTTTTCGGATTGCATTCAGTAGTTAAACGCCGCCGCGCCGCGGTAAGTGGAACGGCGGCATCAAATTACCGGCGATTCCCAGCGAAGCGATTACCGCCGCCGCCGCCGCCGCCCTGCGGACGGGGCCGATCTTCGCGGGGACGTGCTTCGCTCACGCTCAGGTTACGCCCGTTGAGGTCTTTGCCGTTGATCGCGGCCAGGGCCGCTTCTGCCTGCGCCTTGTCACTCATCGTGACGAAAGCAAAGCCGCGTGATTTACCGGTCATCCGGTCGGTCATGAGCGCGACTTCGGCGACCTGACCATGTTGCTCGAAAAGATCCTGAAGATCATTTTCAGTTGTCTCAAAGGAGAGATTCCCTACGTACAGTTTCATTGTGATTTGTTGAATCAATCCTCCAGCTTCAGAGCTGTTCCCGGGAGTCGGGTTTCAAAATCACCACTGAGACGAACTCACTTGACGATCTACCAAGCAACGAACAAAGCAGACTAATCCAATTGTCCGCACCTTCGCCCAGTTTCCCCTGAAAGCAACTTCATTTCCTTGTCTGCGAACGCCTTTGGCCGCCTGCCACTCGTGAACTCAGCGCTTCCTCCTCCGAAAAATTGGCGTCGACCCCGGGCGCTGACGATAATCTCGCTCTTCTTTTTCTTCGGCACGGCGATGTGCGCGCTGACGATCTTTCTCCTCCTCGACTATCGTGCTCTCATCGGAATCCCGATCGCCGGGGCGATGATCATTTACCTCGGTCGCTCGCGGATAAATTTTGGACGTTAAGCTTCCCGCGCCGCGACGACGAACGAGGCCGCGGCGATTTCATTTTCTCGGCGCGGCCGCCCGCTTGTTCGCTTTTCGCCGATGTTCGAGGTTGAATGTTGGCCAGACGATGTTTTCTAGTCATGCGCGCTGATAAGGCGACACGATGAAGAGCTTCGACATTTCAGTGCTCATGACGGACGAGCTGCGCGATTTCTTGCGGGGCGCACCGGCCGATCCCTTTCGCATTCTAGGTCCGCACCGGCTGGGCCAAAATCTCGTCGTGCGCCTGTTTCGACCGGACGCGCGGGAAGCGTTTGTCGTTCTCGATCGTGCGGGCGCGGCGCCAGTCCGCGCCGAACGGATCCACGCGGACGGACTTTTCCAGGCGGCGGTCGGCCACCAGCCTTCCGACGTTGGCTACAAGATTTTAATCAGGCGCTGGGATGGCAGCGAGGAGACGGAGCGCGATCCCTATTCCTACGGCGTGTTTCTGGGCGAGGTCGATCTGCATTTGTTCGGCGAAGGCCAGCACTGGCGCCTTTACGATCACTTTGGCGCGCATCTGCGCACGGTCGGAAATGATCGCGGCGTTTATTTCGCCGTCTGGGCGCCGAACGCCCAACGCGTTAGCGTGGTGGGCGACTTCAACAAATGGGACGGGCGCGTCAATCCGATGCGCCGGCTGCCTGGAAGTGGTTGCTGGGAATTGTTCATCCCGGGAATCGCGGAGAAGACGCACTATAAGTTTGAGCTGCGCACTTACTCCGGCACCGTTTTTCTCAAGAGCGATCCCTTTGCCTTTTTCAGCCAGCACGGGAAGGAAACAGCGTCACTGGTCTTCGATCTCACTCGTTACCAATGGGCGGACGGCGCCTGGATGGACGCCCGGTCGCGCCGAACCTGGCAGCGAAGTCCGATCAGCATTTATGAGGTGCACCTCGGTTCCTGGCGGCGAAAAACCGCCGAGGCAAATCGCCAGCTGAGCTACCTCGAGCTCGCGGACACCCTTATTCCCTACCTCCTCGAGTTGGGCTATACCCACGTCGAGTTGATGCCGATCGCCGAGCATCCTTTCGAAGGTTCCTGGGGCTATCAGGTCACCAATTATTACGCTCCGACCAGCCGTTTTGGTAACCCCGACGAGCTCCGGCATTTCATCGATAAATGTCATCAGGCGGGCATCGGGGTCATCGTCGACTGGGTCCCCGGTCATTTCCCGAAAGACGCGCACGGTCTGGCGGAATTCGATGGCACCGATCTCTACGAACACATGGACCCGCGCCAGGGCGAGCACATGGACTGGGGCACACTCATTTTTAATTTCGGCCGCAACGAAGTGCGCAATTTCCTGATCGCGAACGCGCTTTTCTGGCTGGAGCAATATCACGTCGATGGCCTGCGCGTGGACGCCGTCGCCTCGATGCTTTACCTCGATTACTCGCGGCAGCCCGGCCAGTGGATTCCGAATAAATTTGGCGGCCGCGAGAACCTGGACGCG
>JBBSEO010000140.1:0-6311 GCA_038239645.1 Chthoniobacterales bacterium
ACCATCAAGGTGCGATCGCGTTCGGAGATGGGAAAGCTTTCGAGGTAAGCACGAACGAAGTTGCGCATGAGCGCGAGATTCCCGGTGTGGCTGGAGAACTCGAGCTTGCGTGATTTCATTTTCGCCGCGCACACGCTGACCACTCTCACGCGCGGCTTCAAGTGCGGATCGAAAAAAATCTTGGGCGAAGGCAGCGACGTTTCGGAGCGCATTTCGGCAAAAATCGTGGACACGAGCCAAAAGCGCGTTTCCATTCGCGCATGTGGAAAACGGTTGTTTGTCTCCTTCTTGCGGCCACCGCTGAAGCATCAGCGCAGGCGGCCGCGACTGCCTACGAGGCTCTTCGCACCGTCGGTTCGCGGCTGGGCAGCGGCGCGGTCAATCGCGTAATCTCAGTCACCGGCGTCGATGGCAATCCGCAGCCGCGCACCTGGCATGTGCTCCTGTCCGATCAACAAGGCGGCGTGCGCGAAGTCGCCGTGACGGACGGACGAGTCAGCGCGCAGAATCGCGGCGGTGGAGCGGGGACGGCGCGCGGGGCGACGATCGACACCACGAAATTGAATCTCGATTCCAGCGGCGCCTACGAGGTCGCGAGCAAAACGGCCGACACTTCGCACGTTCCCTTTTCACTCGTCAGTTACACTTTACGGACAGACGAGCGCGGGAACCCGAGTTGGGTGGTGACCTTGCAAAATCAAAATCGCCGCGCGCTCGGGACGATCTTTATCGGCGCAAACAAGGGAACGGTGACGAGGACAGAGGGGATGTTCCAAGGCCTGCCATCGGATGCCGTCGTGCAGGAACAGCCGAGCGGGGAAGTGGAATATAGCGCCTCGGGCGGCCGAATGGGACCGGTCAAGGATCGTGCTCGTGCTCTCTTCGGTCGCGCGCGCGACCAGGCGCAGGACACCTTCAAACACGTCCGCCACAATTTCGCCGACTTTATCCGCGGGTCGGAGTAGGCGATGGAGCCGCGCGACGAAATCTGGCCGGCGCTGGATTACCCGGGTTGGGCGGCGACGTGTGAGACGTTGCATCGATGGACGCAAATCGTCGGCAAGATTCGGATGACGCTTTCTCCCTGGATCAATCACTCCTGGCACGTCGTGCTCTACCCGACCGCGCGCGGGCTAACGACCGGCCCGATTCCGCACCAGCAGCGGATTTTTTGGGGCAGCTTCGACCTCGCGGTCACCCGTTTTTCCGGCCGGACCGCGCCCAGACATCCGGGCGGTATTCCGCATTTGCCCGACAAGGTCACGCGCGAAGCCTACTCCCACGAAGAATCGAGCCTCGGATTCTGGCCCGGCAACGCAGAGGTGCCGACGCCGCTTTTCTACTCCTACGCTTATCCGTCGCCGGAGAATTTTGCCAGGGCCGCGATCGCGCCCGACGCCGCGTATTTTCACGAGCAGCTGAAGGAATGGGTCCTTCCCTATGAAGCAGTGTGCGCGGCTGCTTCGCCCGACAATGCCATCCTGGCGTTCGCGCAAAGCACTTACGACGCTGCCTCGTCGCTCGCCGGTTGGGATCGCGAGGCCTTGGAAGAAAAGAAGCCGGCCTTGCATTCCAGAGGTGGTCGCAGCTAGGTTCAGCACGATGACTTTTGTCGACGCAGCGGTGGCGGAACGCGGAGCGTGGCGTGAGGTTTCCGCCGGATGGCGCCCGCTCTACGGCAATATCGACGAAGTTGGTTTGAGCGTGCAGTGGCACGATTTCCAGACGAACCGGGCGCTGGATTGGGGGCGCAGCTTTCACGCGCAGAGCATCGAGTTTTGCCTGAACCTGAGCGGCCGCGGTGTTGTCGGCAAAGAAGGAGCGCGCGGCGAGTTTGTTCCAGGAACGGCGGGTTCTTACGCGGTGGCGGATGAGCCGTTGCGTGCCTCGCGCGCCGCAAGAGACCATCATCAATTCGTCACCCTCGAATTCTCGCGGCGAAATCTTCAGCGGCAGCTGGGGCAAAACGAAGGTGATCTCGAACCGGAAATGCGCGCGTCGATTTTCGATGGGCGTTCGCACATCTCGAAGCCGCGGGCGATGTCGATGGCCCAACGCCAGGTGATCGTGTCGCTGAGCGAGCCGCCAGTAGCCAAGGCGGCGCAGAGCCTGTGGTATCAGAGCAAGGCGCTGGAATTAATGGCGCACTTTATGTTCGAGCCGAAGGATCCGGAATTTTTTTGCATGCGACAGAAACGGGTCGCGCGGGATCGGGTGGAACGGACGAAGGAGATTTTGCGGCGTGACCTGGTGGAGCCGCCTGCACTCGAAGTGCTCGGGCAGGAAGTGGGCTGCAGCTCCTTTTATCTAAGCCGGATTTTCTCGCGCGAGGTTGGTCTGACCATCCCGCAATACTTGCGCAAGGTGCGGATGGAGCGCGCGGCCGAACTTTTGCGCAGCGGTCGATTTAACGTTAGCGAAGCGGCCAGCGAAGTCGGCTATTCCAGCCTGAGTCATTTCAGCAAGGCCTTCTGCGAAACGATTGGCTGTTGCCCTGTTCTCTATCCCGCGGCCCGGAACGTCATCGCGGAGTGATCGGCGTTTGCGCGATCATCGGCTGTTGTGAAAATTACCCGCGCTCTCATTTCCGTTTCCGACAAGCGGAACGTGACTGAATTTGCCCGCGCGCTGGAGAAGCTGGGCGTGGACATTATCTCGACCGGCGGCACCGCGGAGCTGCTCCGGAAGGCGGGGGTGCCGGTGCGCGATATCTCGAGCTTCACCGCCTTCCCGGAAGTGTTGGAAGGTCGGGTGAAGACGCTGCATCCGAGGGTGCATGGCGGTTTGCTCTACAAGCGCGGAAACGAGCTGCATGAGCGGCAGGCGCGCGAGCAGGGTTTTGAACCGATCGACCTCGTGGTCGTGAACCTCTACCCGTTCGAAGAGACGATCGCGAAGCCGAACGTTACGCTCGCGGAAGCGATTGAGAACATTGACATCGGTGGACCGTCGATGATCCGTAGTGCCGCGAAGAATTACGAGAGCGTGACCGTGGTGCTCGACCCCGATGATTACGACACGGTGCTCGAAACCATGCGCGATCATGACGGCGAAACGACCTTGAAGTTGCGCGAGCGCCTGGCGATCAAGGCGTTCATCAAGACTTCGAGTTATGACCGCGCGATCGGAACTTTCCTGAATCAGGAACAAACGACCGACGCTTCCTTTTCGCTCACCATGCCGCTGGTCACGCATTTGCGTTACGGCGAAAATCCGCACCAGAAAGCCGCGCTTTACGGCGACTTCGACCGGCATTTCGAAAAGCTGCACGGGAAAGAACTTTCCTTTAACAACATTCTCGACATCAGTGCGGCCACCGGACTAATCGGGGAGTTCGCCGAGCCCACGGTGGCGATTCTCAAGCACACCAACCCGTGTGGCGTGGGCAGCGACGCTGATTTGCGAGGGGCTTGGGAGAAAGCCTTCGCCACCGACAAGCAGGCGCCTTTCGGCGGCATCATTATCTGCAATCGCGAGATCGACGAATCGTTAGCACGAGCCATCAGCGAGATTTTTAGCGAAGTCATCATCGCGCCGGATTTTTCCGGCCAGGCCCGCGCGATTTTACAAAAGAAGAAAAACCTGCGTTTGATCCGCCAGCTCACTGATTGCACAGAAATGCGGGCGGATATCCGCTCGGTTTGCGGCGGCCTCCTCGTGCAGGAGCCGGATCGCGCCGGGGCCGGTGATGAACGTGTTGTCTCGCGTCGGGCGCCGACGGAAGCCGAGCGCGCCGCGATGAGCTTCGGCTGGCGCGTCGCGCAGCATGTAAAATCGAATGCGATTGTCTATGCCGCCTCCGATCGGACATTGGGGGTAGGTGCCGGGCAAATGTCGCGCGTGGATGCGTCTCGAATCGCCGTCTGGAAGGCCCAGGAAGCGGGTTTATCGCTGAAGGGCAGTGCGATTGCGAGCGACGCCTTTTTTCCGTTTGCGGATGGACTCGTCGCAGCGGCCGAAGCTGGCGCAACCTGCGCCATTCAACCGGGCGGATCTGTGCGCGACGAGGAAGTGATCGCGGCGGCAGACAAACATGACCTCGCAATGATTTTCACCGGCGTTCGTCATTTTCGGCACTGAAGCCGCCGTTGCTATTTATCGTTAGAACGCCACCGGCACGATCACGGTCGATGGCGCTCCGGGATCAGCCCGCCAGCGCCGGAGCGTCGTCACCGCAGCCCTGTCCAAGGCGGGGCGACCGGCAGAACGCACAATTTCGATCTCGGCCGCTTCGCCTTCCGCGTTGAAGTTCACCCGGTAACGGCCCGAACCGCCCGCCTTCCAATGCGTCCAGGCCAGTTGCCGCGGATAAAGCGGGGCCGGCGAAAAAGTTATTCTGGCTGCGCGGGTGGCCGGCTTCGGGCGCGCCTCGGCTGGCTTAACCGGTGGCTTGTTCTCGGCCGGACCTTCGCCTGGAGGGGCAACCGCCTCGATCGGTCCCGAGAGTTGAACGCCCGCCGAAGGGACAGTTGGGGCGGGTTCCGAGGTGGGCGCGGCCGTCAATTTTTCGCCGTGCGCCGGATGAAAAATCATCGGTGCGTCGGTGCCGGCGCGCTGAGCGACTACGCCAATCAAACCGCCTTTTTCGTCAATCACGGGTGCGCCGACAGATGTCTTGGGCAGGACGGGTTCGAAGTTGAACCATTCTGCGTCGCGCTTATCGGCAGTCAGCTGTCCCACGAGCAGAGGCTGTTGCGCGCTGCTGACCGCGCTGAGAACGACGGCCGCGTTCATGGTTGCCGTCAGGTCAGCGATGGTTGGCAGATCCAAGTAGGGCACGTTTTTGGCATTAGTTTGCAAGAGGACAAAGTTCGGGCCCGCAGGCCGAAGTGTAGTTAGGGCAACATCGTAGGCGCATTCGTCTGCTGTTTTCACCACGGCACTGGCAGCGTCATGGATCGCGTCATCGGGCACCAGTAAGTCGCCCGCGGCCGAAGCAAAAAATCCGTGCTGATAGGCCGTGACGCGACCGCGAGGGTCGAAGCTCTCCAGCACCACCACCGCCGGCCGGATTCTGTCTGCGGCCGCCGCGAAGGCCGCGACCCGAGACGGTGAAGGGGAGGCACCCGTCGCCTCATCGGGCGAAGAAGCTACCGGCGTCGGAGTGCGCGGGGAACAACTGGCCAGAACCAGCGCGGCTACCAACGCGAAACTCGCGAAGGCACGCTTTGATCCGGCCGGGGCTACCGGGAAGAAAACCACCGGAGACGGTGCCACATCTGCGGCGCGGGGACAAGGTTACTCCAGGATAGCGCGACTAACGACATGTGGAAACTTCCGGTCAGGGGTTGAACGTCACCGGCACGTTCAGGCTCCAACTCTGGCCGGGGTCGGCCCGCCAGTTGCGGAGGGCGTCGAGGGCAGAACGATCCAGCAACTCGTTCCCGGTCGAGCGGGCGATTTGCACATTGGCGGCGTGGCCGCGGGCGTCGAAACTGATGCGGAAACTCCCGGAACCGCGAATGGGCCAGTGCGAGCGGCGAAGCTCGGTGGGATAGTGCGGTGCCGGGGCGTAGGCAATGCGCGAACCCCGCAACGGAATCTTGGTAGGCGAAGGACTTTTGACCGCGCTCGGGCTGAGCGATGCGGTTGGGGTCGGGTTGGAGAAAGATTGCCAACTGGCGGTAACACTCGGCGCGGTCTGGGCCACGAGATCGGTCACCGCTTTCACCGGGCGGATGATGCTGGCGCTTTCGCGCCGAAGGACGACGCCGACGAGATCGCCGCGCGCGTTAATGACCGGGGCGCCGAGGGCGTTCGGCGAGAGCGCGGGGCTGGTCTCGAACCAATCGCCGGAGGCGTCGGTGAACTGCGCGGTAATCCTGGCTTCCTCGAGCAATTCTTTCGCGCGCTCGACCGGGCTTAGAATGATCGCAACCTGATCGCCGGGATTGAGCGCGGCGCCGCTCTTCATATCCAGGAAGGAGACATCGGTCGCGTCGGCCTTGAGTAAAACGCCGTCGCCCACCTCGTGCAGCGCGCCGGTCACGTTGTAAATCGCACCGTTCGCCGCTTTGGCGACCGCATTGACGGCGCCTTCCACAACCTGACGGTCGGCCACGAAACGGCCATCGGCACTTACGAAAAATCCATGGCTATTCGCGCGCAGATTTCCCGCTTGATCGAAAACGCTCAGAATGACGACCGACTTCCGTGCTTGGGGTGCAACCTCAGCAAAACTGTTCGTGGGGGCAGGCGGGGGCGAAATCCGTGCCGGCGGGTCGGCCACGGTGGGCAACGTTTCGTTTGCGACCGGGGAAGGGTAGGAAAATTCGCGCGGGGCGCTGGCATCCGCGTGATGCCGGTTGCAT
>JBBSEO010000141.1:0-6245 GCA_038239645.1 Chthoniobacterales bacterium
CTGAAGGGTGCATTCGTTCCGGAGAAAGGAGTAGGTCTCGCGCAAATTGCGCACGCCGTAGATCGCGATCCCATCGACCATCGCTGCTTCGCGCGCATTTGCCGCCGGCACGAACAGCGCTTTTTTTCCGCGGCGTCGCGCCTCCAGCGCAACCGGCAACACGCCCTTGACCGCGCGCACGCTGCCATCCAGCGCCAGTTCGCCGACGAAGGAATTTTGCGCGAATTCCGCGGTGTCGGTCTCGTCGCTGCAAGCGATCATGCCGAGTGCGATCGGGAGGTCGAAACTGGGGCCTTCCTTCTTAATATCGGCCGGGGCGAGGTTGACCGTGGTGCGGCCGCGCGGCCAGAAATAGCCGCTGTTGGAAATAGCGGTGGTAACGCGATCGCGGCTTTCCTTCACCGCCGTGTCCGGCAGTCCCACGACCACGATCAGCGGGCGTCCGCCGGCGGCATTGACCTCAATCTCGACTTCGTAGGCGTCGACCCCGTAGACCGCCGCGGAATATATTTTTGCCAGCACCGTCCGAAAGTGTCAGAGATCGGCGAAGCCGGGCAAACCAAAACGCCACTTCGCCGACAAAAGGAGGCTTGCAAGCGCGAAAAATGCTTCAGAAAAGAGGCGTTAGGGCGTGTAGAAAAAAACTGGCCGGAAGACGCGGTCAGCTCGCTAAATCATTGCGAATCAAGAGGAAACGTCTTTTGAACGAAAAGGGATTTGGATTTGTCAAATTTTAGATATTTAACCTTGTTAAGCAGTTTGGAACGTGGTTAGATCGTGCAACTCGGGACGATACCAGGGACGTAGTGTTCTCTGACGTGTGCACGCTGCGTTCCCAACCCTGCTGAATGAAACGATTTATGGCCGCTGAAGATAGCGATACTGGAATAAAGATTTACCTGCGCGAAATCGGGCAAATCCCTTTGCTCACTCCTTTACAGGAGATCGAGCTCGCCGCCAAAATTAAAAAAGGCGACAAGGAAGCTCGTGCCTTGATGATTCGCTCCAACCTGCGCCTCGTGGTCAAGATTGCCCACGATTACGCGAACCTCGGTTTGCCCCTGCTCGACCTCATTTCCGAAGGCAACATTGGCCTGATGAAAGCGGTCGAACGCTTCGACCCGGCCAAGGGTGGCAAGCTCTCGACCTACGCCGCGTGGTGGATCAAGCAATCGATCAAACGCGCGCTCGCCAACCAGTCGAAGACGATTCGGCTGCCGGTGCATCTGGTCGACAAGATCTCGAAAATGCGCCGCGTTTCGCTGCAAATGAGCGAAGAACTCGGCCGCGAACCAACCGACGACGAACTCGGCGAAGAAATCGGCATCGCTTCGGGCAAAGTCTCGCAGTTGAAGACGGTTTCCATTCGCCCGGCCTCGCTCGACGCACCGATCAGCGACGACGATTCCACCGAGTTCGGTGAAATCGTCGGCGACGAAGACGCCATGACGCCGTTCGAATTGTTGCGCGACAAAAATCTGCGCAACGAAGTCGGCGGCTTGCTCGAAGTGCTCGACGATCGCGAACGTAAAATTATTTTCTCGCGCTTCGGTCTCGACGGCGGAAAGCCAAAAACGCTCGAGGAAGTCGGCAAGAAATTTGGCGTCACGCGCGAGCGTATTCGCCAGTTACAGAATATCGCTTTGTCGAAACTTCGCCGCGCCCTCGCGAAAAAGGAACGCCCCATCGACGTCGATCTGGAAGTTCCCGTCGAAGCGTAACAAGCGCCGACTGCTTTCGAAAAACGCGCGGCCACGGTCGCGCGTTTTTTCTTGCCCAGCATCAGCCGACGATACGGCGCTGGACGGTATCGATCCGTTTCTTGCCCGCGAGCGAATCGCTCACCACGATAAGATGATCACCGGCTTCGACGAGATTTTTCTCCCGCAGAAATTTCTGCGCTCGCTCGATCGTGACATTCGGGTCGTCTTCCGCAAACTCGGTCAAAATCGGGTAAACTCCCCAGGACAGGGCAAGCTGACGCTGCACTTGTTGGTTTGGGGTGAAGGCAAAGATGGTCGAGCGCGGTGGCCGAAAGTTTGAGGCGTAACGCGCCATCGTTCCGTGCCGGGTAAAGACGACGAGGTGGGAGTGATCAAGCGAGTTCGCCAGGAGCACCGCCGCGGCTACGGTCTTTTGGCGAGCTTCCGTTAGCGCCGCTTCCTTCGAATAACCGGCACCGCCGCTCGCTTCAATCCGCTCCGCCACGCGATTGAGCACGCGCACGCATTCCAGCGGATATCTCCCCACCGTGGTCTCGCCGCTGAGCATAATCGCGTCCGCTTCCTCGAAGACGGCATTGGCGACGTCCGTGATCTCCGCCCGCGTCGGCAACGGATTTTGGATCATCGACTCCAGCAGCTGCGTCGCGACCACCACCGGCCTTCCCACGCGCGCGCACAACTTCACGATCTTGCGTTGAATAATCGGAAGGTCTTCCATCGGGCACTCGATCCCCAGATCACCGCGCGCGATCATGACGGCATCCGACGCGGCCACGACTTCATGGATGAGGCGGACGGCAGATTGGTCTTCAATCTTGGCCATGACCTGCGCGTGGGAATTCTGGCTGCGTAAAAGCGCGCGCAGCTCATCAACGTCGCCGCGCTGATGGACAAAGCTAAGGGCAACGATGTCGACCTCGAGCTCGATGCCAAGCGCAATGTCTGCATGGTCCTTGGTCGTTAGCGCGGGAAGATTAATTTTTACCCCCGGGAGGTTAATGTGCCGGCGCGAGCCCAGCGTGCCCGGAGTCAAAACTTCGCAAAGCACCCGGGCATCGCCTTTACTCAAAACCCGGAGGCGGATCACGCCATTGTCGACCAGCACCACGTCTTCGACGGAAAGATCGTCAACCAGGCCGTCGTAATTGACCGAGACCGACTTCTTCTCGTTAGCAGGCGCCTCCTTGACCGTGAACTCAATCTGATCGCCCACCCACAACGGCAAATCCTGCGCGACGTCTCCGGTCCGAATCGCCGGCCCCTGAGTATCGAGAAGGATCGCGACCGGGCGATCCAGTTCCCCCGCGAGCAGGCGCACGCGCGGGATCATTTCGCGCACCCACTCATGGCGCGCGTGACTCATGTTGAGGCGGAAAACGTTCGCGCCCGCCAGGATGAGCTGCTGTAAAATCTCCGGACTCTGCGTTGCCGGCCCAAGGGTGCAAATGATCTTGGTCTTGCGCATCGGGCCGCTTACTCCGTCAGCGAATTCAGTTGTGCCAGGAGTGGGATCCGCGGGGGCCAGCTCAGGGCAAAATCAGCGCGCCGCAGCGACAGGTTGACGTTGTAAAACGGATCACGCAGCAAAATCTCGTTCCAGCGCCGAAGCATGAATTCTACTTCGCTCCTGGATTGAGGATCGCGCTCATCTGTCTCCTTCCGCCCGCGCGAGGCTGACTCGTGATGAAGCAGGTTTGCAGACGGCGTCCAACGGACCTGCCAGCCATGCTCCCGTAAGCGAAGGCAGAAATCGATATCGTTGAATGCGACGGGCAGATTGACCTCGTCCATCCCATTTACCTGCTCGAAGGCCTCGCGCCGAATGATCATACAGGCGGCCGTCACCGCAGAAAAATTTTGCTGTAAGAATGCCCGGCTGAAATAACCGGCATCCGTCGCCGGGTATCGGTAGTGCGCGTGGCCAGCGACGCCGCCAAAGCCGAGGATCACCCCGCCATGCTGTAGCGTTCCATCCGGGAACCAAAGCCGCGCCCCGACGGCACCGACGGAGGGTTGAGAAACATGCGCGACCATTTCTTTCAACCAATCGGAATCCTGCGCCTCCATGTCGTCATTCATCAGCACAACCAGTTCGCCGCCACTCTGCGCCACGCCGAAATTGATCAGCGCGCTGAAGTTAAATGGTGCGGTGGACGAGACAATCGTGAGGCGTGGATTCTGCCGTAGCTCTTGGAAAAGATTGAGAGTCGTTTCGTCCACGGAACCATTGTCGACAATCACAATGTCGAAGGGAGCGTAGTGGGTCCGCTCGAAGAGAGTCTCGACGCAACGTCGCAGGAGGTTCGGCTGGTCTCGGGTCGGGATCACAATCGAAACGGAAGGCAGTCGCTCGGGGAGATCGTAAATGATGCGGTGGGCGGCGGGGTTTTCGGGACATGGCACCACCTGGCCGCGAATGCCCGTGCGCCCGAGATGCTCGGTGAGCGCACGGCGCGCGGAATCATGCGCGTGCATTTTCGCCGCTGAAGTCATCGCCAGACTGCCCGGGGTCTTCCGCCAGTGATAAAGGATGCGGGGAAGGTGAACGATCTGTTCCGGCTGTAACTTCTCGATGAAACGCAGCGCCAGGTCGTAATCCTGCGAACCTTCGAAGCCTTCGCGAAATCCTCCGATTTCCTCGACCAGATCACGCGCATAGACGCCGAGATGACTGATGAAATTCTGCACGAGAAAGAGCTGCGGATTCCAATCGCTCTTGAAATACGGTTCTGTTCGTTCGCCCCTCTGATCAATCTTGTCCTCGTCCGAATAAAAGAGACGACCCTCCGGATATTGTTCGATCGCTCCCGCGACCAGCGCCAGAGCGTGTTCCGTCAGGAGATCGTCCTGGTCGAGCAATGCGATCCATGCCCCGCGGGCCAGCGCCAGCGCGGTGTTGGAACAAGCCGCAATTCCACCATTCCGATCTCGCCGACAGACGCGAATCCGCTGATCTCCGGCCGCGACCTTTTCTAACGATTCATATACAGCCGGATCGGGAGAGCAATCGTCCGTAAGACATAGTTCCCAGTTTGGGTAGAGCTGCCCCCGCACGGACGCGACTGCGGCTGAGAGTTCCTCCGGCTTTGGATTGTATACCGGAAGAATAACGGAGATGAGGGGCTGCCGTTTCAGATTTCGAATCGAACGACGTAAGACGATTTGTGCGCTCTCATCCAGCGTATCAAAACGCCTGATCCAAGCGCTATACGACTGGGAAGCCGGATTCAGCCAAAGCTCGCTCGGATACGAGGTCGACACGCGTGCCTGCTAGGTCCCCGTCACTCGTTGGCGGCCGACAGGATGGGCCGCCTGAAAGTCGTTTTTCGCCAAGGCCATCACTTTGATGAAATCCTCGCCGAAACGGTTGATCTGGAAATGCTCCTCGTAGGCGCGGCGCGCTTTACGACCGAGGGCTTGGAGAAGGTCAGGCTCGGTCGCGAGTTTCGTCATCGCGCGCGCAAAGCCCGCCGCGTCCCCCACACCGACAAACAAACCATCGCCCCGAGGCTGGAGAAGTTCCCCGACGCAGCCGACGGCCGTGCTCAGAATCGCTTTTCCAAATTCCATCGCTTCGATCAGCGTGAGAGGTCCGGTCTCGTCGGTGGAAGCGCACACCATTACATCAATCCCACGGATGAGATCCACGGCCTCGGTATGTGAGACTGCCTCGCGATAATGCAGGCTCGCCGAGCCGCGTGCGGCATCACGGACGATTTTTGTCAGGCGGGCATCATGAGGCCTTCCCACGATGAAGAACTCGCAAGCAGCCAAAACTTCTGGCGTAAGCAGGTTGATCGCATCGAGAAAAGTCTGTTGGCCCTTTCGATCCTCCACTGAGCCCAGCAGGAGAAACTTCAGCCGGCCGCCGTTTTCTTTCGCGGTCGTCCCCTCGGCGAAATCAGGCAGGCCGTGAGGCAACCGCCTAATGGTGGTCCTTGTCCACGGCTGAAAGAGATCACGGCTGTGCGAATCCGGCGTGACAATGGTACCCGCGTCGCCCAGGACGCTTCGCGCGACGGGATATTCGCGCAAATATTGTTCACCCAGCAATCCCTCATGAATCCACCACAGATGCGGAATGTTCTCCTTCGCGAGATCGCGAATTATCGGCGCGGCGAAAAGTGTGCTACCGACGACGCAATCAAAATCGCGCGCGAAATCGAGGAAGGTGCGGTGGCTTTGCACGGCATGGCCTCGACCGAAACGGGCGAAGGCTTCGAAACCGGCCGCGAGCAGCGGATCGATGATAAGAGGAACGCCATTCTCTTCCAAATTACGGCGCGCCGGCCCGTCACTGGGAGACATCACGACGACGAAAACCCCGTGTTCTTTCAGCCAGGCCGCCAAATGCGAAATGATGATGGGCGCGCCAGTTAAACTCAACTCGTGCGAGACAATGAGCAGATCCGAATCGTAGTCGTGACGCGGAGAATTCGGCGGGCTCGACATGCGCAACGGTGTGGGAGAATCCGCGTAGAGCCATTCCCGCATGTGCTCAGGAAAATACGGATCGTGAGA
>JBBSEO010000142.1:0-6219 GCA_038239645.1 Chthoniobacterales bacterium
CGTCCTCAAGGCAGTGCGCGGGCCGGCGCATCGGCCCGGATTTTCCATCGCGCTTTACCTCGCGATGGGTTGGCTCGCGGTTTTTGTTCTGCGTCCGCTGGCGGCGGCGGTCCCCCTCGCAACGATCATCTGGATGTGCGCGGGCGGACTCATTTACACCGGCGGCGTCATCTTTTTTCTGCGCGACCATCGACGCTACTGGCACTTCGTCTGGCATCTTTTCGTCCTCGGCGGGACGTGCTGTCATTATTGCGCCCTTCTTTCCTACGCGCGCGTTTAGGGTTTAGGCTTAGTAAGAACGCATGCTTCCGATCGAGCATAACGACCCGGTTAACGCTAAAATTCTCGCCATTTCCGAGGATAAGATTGCCGGTTTCGTGCGCGAGCCGTTTGCCGAGATCGCGCAGGCCAGCGGCGTGGCCGTCGATGAAGTCATGGCGCGAATCGCGGCGATGCTGCGGGCGGGCACGATTCGCCGGGTCCGCCAGACACTCCTTGCGACCAACCTCGCCGACGGCGCGCTCGTGGCTTGGAAAGTGCCGGAAGAAAAAATCGATGAGGCGTTCGCGTTCATGTTCGATCGGGATCCGTTCTCCGGGCACGTGGTCTTGCGGTCGACGGAGACTGCGACCGCGGGAAGCGATTACAAACTTTGGACGACGGTCAAGGTGCCGTACGGTTACTCGTTAGCAGAGCATTGCGACCTGCTGGCGGAGCACGTCGGCGCGGAGCGTTTTCGGATCATGCCGGCGCGCGGAATTTTCACGCTTGGGGTGGGGCACGTCCGGCGCCGGACGATCGAGCCGGGCGAGCGCGCCCCTGAACCGGCGACGATGATGACCGTCCGCCCGGTAACCTTGGACGAACGAGAATGGGAAATCTTGCTCGCGCTGAAGCGCGAATTTCTTCCGGAGGAAATCCGTCCGACGCCGTGGGCAGCGCGGGCGGAAGAAGCGGGCGCGTCGCTCGAGGAATTTTACGATGTCGCGGAAAGGTTGAACGCGCGCGGCGTCATCGGGCGTTTCTCCACTTTTCTCGAACATGTGAAACCCAGTGCCGGCGGCCTGCGCGTGACACGTTTCAACGCCCTTTTCCATTGGGCGGTGCCGGCCGGGCGCGAGGTCGAAGCCGGCGGAGAAATCGGGCGGCATTTCATCCTGACTCATTGCTACTGGCGGGAAGGGGGTCCGGAATTCCGCAACGTCAATATCATGGCGGTCGCGCACGGGACCGACAAAGCGAAGTTGCTCGCGCACAAGGCTGCGATCGACGCGCATCTGGCCGAATGCCGAATCCCGGTTAGTTACACGAACGTTTTTTGGGGCGGTCGGAGCGAGATCAAGCCATCGGAGATTTCACCTGCGATCTATCGGCGCTGGCAGAGTGACTTTGCGCCGCAGGCAGCCTGACCGATGGAAGCCCTGATTGCCAGAGTTCGCGCTGGTCGCGAGCTCGGCGCGGCCGAGGTGAAGGAAGCGCTGACGATGCTGCTGTCGGAAACGATCGCGCCGGAAGCGAAGGAACAATTCCTGGTCGCGCTCCACCAGAAAGGCGAGACCGCGAGCGAGATGGCGAATTTTGTCCGCGTGCTCCTGGAGCGCGCCGTTCCCCTTGAACTGGAAGAAGGTGATGTGAGCGGCCCGATGATCGACGTCTGTGGCAGTGGCGGCGACGGGATTAATCTCTTCAATGTTTCCACCGCGGTGATGTTCGTTCTCGCGGCGGGTGGCGCGACGGTGGTGAAGCATGGAAATCGGAGCGTGACCTCGCGCTGCGGCAGCGCGGACGTGCTCGAAGCGCTCGGGATTCCATTTAATTTGGAGCCGGCGCAACTGCGCGAGTGCATCCGCGAGGTTGGCCTCGGCTTTGTTTACGCGCGTGTTTATCACCCTGCTTTCCGCGCCCTGGCGGCGATGCGCCAGAAATTGGCGAAGCAAAATCAACGCACGATTTTCAATCTCATCGGTCCGCTGCTGAATCCGGCGCGTCCACCGCGGCAGTTGCTCGGCGTTTTTTCCGCGCGCTGGACGATGCCGATCGCCGATGTGTTGCGGCAGCTTGGCGCGAAACGCGCCTGGGTCGTTAACGGGACGGTCGATCAGGATCAAAGCCTTGACGACGTTTCGACGCTTGGACCCACGGCGATCGCTGAACTGCAAAACGGTCGTGTCAGTTCCGCCGTGCTCGACACGCGTTGGCTGGGAATCGCCCCCGCATCCTTGAGCGAACTTGTGGGCGACGATGCCAGGACAAATTCCGCGATCATCTTGGGAATCCTCCACGGAACTGAAAACCAGGCGCGCCGTGATCTCGTCGCGGTCAATGCCGGCGCGGGCTTTGTCGTCGCCGGCCTCGCGCGCGATATGAACGAAGGGATTGCGCTCGCGCGGGAACAGCTCGACTCGAAGCGCGCGCTGGCAAAATTACAGGCGCTGCAAAACTACGAATCGTAACTCGATTCGATCAATCTTGGGCACGTAGTTCGCGATAGCGCGCGTCGAGATTACGTAGGAGCGCTTCGGCAAAGTTTTCGCGATTGATCCGTTGCCCTTTGGCCAAAGCCAGAGAAGTCGCGCGGCCACAAATCTCCTCGGAAAAATCCTTCGGCTGCTGATTCACATTCACGCCAATTCCCACGATCGCGAGATGAGGGGAAGCAACCTGCGCGCGCATCTCGACCAGGACGCCGGCGACTTTTCGATCGCCCAGGTAAACATCGTTCGGAGGCTGGATCCGCGCGGGCAGCGCCACAGATTCTTTGATTGAATCGGCAATCACCCCAGCCGCCCAGTCGCTCAAACGCGCGGAATCGCCCACCGGAATTCGCGGCTGAAGCAAAAAAGAAAACCACAAGCCGAGCTTTGGCGCCGATTCCCACGATTTCCCGTGTTGTCCGCGTGCGGCCGTTTGCTTCTCCGCGAGGACGACGATTCCTTCGCTCGCGCCTCGTTGGGCCAGCGCCCAAACATCGTCGTTCGTCGACGTCGTCTCTTCGCGGAGGACGATCTCATGCCCGATGACGGCGTCCGGCGCCAGCGCGGCGCGCAGGCGCCCCGCGTTCAAGCTTTCAAGCGCTGACACGAGTGATCTCTAACGAAAGATCGACCGCAGGCGCGGAATGAGTCAGGGCACCGACGGAAATGAAATCGACTCCGGTCGCGGCAATGCGGCGCACCGTGCTGAGGTTGACTCCGCCACTGGCTTCAAATTTCACCGGCTTATTCCGCCCCAGGGCAATGGCCTCGCGCATTTCCGACGTTTCCATGTTGTCGAGCAGGATCACGTCGATGCCTTCCACCTGCACCAGCCCGCGCACTTGTTCCAAAGTGTCAGCCTCCACTTCGATCTTCATCCCGGGGTGCCGACGACGCGCTTCCGCAATCACTTCGACCAGCCTGGCCGGACTTCCGCGGGCCGCGAGGTGGTTGTCCTTCACCAGAATCATGTCGAAAAGACCGAAACGATGATTGGCCCCGCCGCCCGCTACCACGGCCGCCTTTTCCAACGCGCGCAATCCCGGCGTCGTCTTGCGTGTATCCAAAATTTTGGCGGGATTTCGTCCGACCGCCTCCACGAAGCTCCGCGTGAGCGTGGCGATGCCGGAAAGGCGTTGCAGGAAATTGAGCGCCACCCGTTCTCCGGTCAGAATGCTCGCGGCCGAACCTTGCACGCTCAAAATCGTTTCGCCGATCGTGGCCGCAGCGCCGTCCCCAACGGCCACTTCGACCTTGAGTTTTGAGTCGACGCGACGAAAGACCTCGACCGCGGTCGAGGTCCCGGCCACCACCACTCGCTCACGGGGGAAAATGCGTGCGCTGGCCCGCGCATTCTGGTCGACGAAGAGCTGGGTGGTGACGTCGCCGTCGCCGAGATCCTCGCGCAGCGCTGCTTCAATCAGGTCGAATTCGGCTTGGACGGCCATCTGATTTCATCCGCTGATGCCGGTATTTTGACAACTCGAAAGCGGGAGGGGCAGGGGAGCCGGGTCGCAAAAAAAGATTCGGGCAGCGCACGCCCAAGGAGAAACGTCAAATACGGCAACGTGCGGCTACCCGAATCGCCTTAACCTGAGTGATTTGACATCCCCGGTCCGACGCCGTTCGAAATATTTTCAAGCTCACCGAAGAATTTAGAACGCCAGTTCGCGCTGGGTCCCGGTTGGCGCCCGATTCGCTTCGTCCCGAACCTCCTGGAGCAGAGATTTGAACTCGCATTTCTCGAGGGCTGCGACCAGGTCCGTGTAGCGCGGTCGAATCGCGAGATCGCTGATCGCCACCGGAAGTTCCGTTTCACAATCCAACGCCACCATCCGGCGATTTTGCAGGATTTGCTCGCGGCCGGCCTGTAGTTTTTCGCGGGAGCGGACGCTTTTCACCGCGGGAAGATTGGCCAGCAACTGGTCGAGGCCGCCGTGCTCGTGCAGTAATCCCGCGGCGATCTTCCGGCCGATCCCGACGCCGGGTATGTTGTCGACGCTGTCGCCCGCAATTGCCAGGACGTCGCCAATCAAGGCTGGCGGCACGCCCCATTTCGCCGTCACTTCCGCTTCGCCGAGGAGAGCGAACGCATCCTTGGGCGAGACCAGGTCAGCCTTCGCGGTCGAGTAAACCTGCACCCGCGGACCGACCAGCTGATACAGGTCTTTGTCGTTCGTGGCGAGAACGACGTCGATCTTCTCTCGACTGGCCGCCAGAGTGTAGCAGCCCATCAAGTCATCGGCCTCCGTGTCCGGCAGAGCAATGTTCGCGAAACCGAGCGATTCCGTCAGGGTCGAGCGGATAAAGTCGAGCTGCGGGATCATCGGCGAGGGCATTTCCTTGCGCGTTTCCTTGTAGGCCGGTTGCAATTCGAGGCGGCGCTGCGGCAGGCCTTCGTCCCAAAACACCGCGCCGAGGTCCGGCTGAAGATGCTTCATCATCAGGCGAAGCGTCTTGGTGAAACCGAAGATGGCGTTGGTCGGTTCGCCGCGCGAATTGCTCAGGTTCTGGATCGCGAAGAACGAGCGGTAAACGTAGTAGTGGCCATCGACGAGCAGAAGTTTCACAGGAATTACTGGATTGTGGGGACGAGTCGCGGAACGTGCAAACGTTTGAATTCCGAAAATGACGAACAGTGGTGGGTGCGCGTGCAGGGCCGAGAATACGGACCGGTCTCGCGCGCAACGCTGCGGGAATGGCAGTCGGAAGGACGTTTGTTGCCGGTGAACGAAGTCAGGTCGCTGGCCGATGGAACCTGGACTGATGCCGCGCAAATTCCGGGATTATTCGCGCCGCCGCCGCTGCCGGCGATCGCGCCGCCAAATCTGCCCGCGCGCCGAACCGTGGCCCAACTCCTGTCGGAAAGTTGGGCGATTTATCGCCGCGCCTTTCTGCCTTTCTTTCTCAGTACGCTCTTCGTCGCGGCGCCGATGCTGGCGCTCAATCTTACCTCGAACAGCTATGGTATTTTCCGCGCGACGGAATCGTCCGGCATCAACGCGTCGAATCTTACCGCGCTCCTGGCCTTTACCTGGCTGGTGGTCGCGTGGCCTCTTTATCTGGCAAGCGTGCAACTGGCGGCGCTGGCGGCGCGCGAACAACGCAAGGTTCGACTACTCGAAATCTGGCGCCGCGCGGTCAATTTCTTTCCTCGCATGGCTTTGCTCTCCGTCCTCGTCTACGGCAGCTACTTTTTCTGGTGCGTGATGCCGCTGGTTGTGCTCTCCGGCCTGGTCGGCGGCGGTCTGACCTTGCTCACGATTTTTCTCGGAGTGTTGTTACTGGTCGTGCCCCTCGCGATGCTGGCGCGCCTGTTTGTCAATTTCATGTTTTGGCAGCAATCGGCAATGATCTCCGGTCTGGATGGACCCGCCGCTCTGCGCGAGAGCAAGCTCCTCGCGCGGAGCAAACGCCGCCGGCAGGGGCGGCCGCTCTGGCACGGAATCATTCTGGCTTCGATCTGGGGTGGACTAATTCTCGTTATCGGCGCTCTCTGCGAGCTGCCCTGGGCGCTTCCCCATTTCCGCGAATTGGCTACACCGGCACAAGCCGTCGATCTCGTGCAAAAACTGAACGCCGGCTCTTCCTCGCTCCAGCCCGTCCTGATTGCGGGCGCGGTGGTGTCCAGCATTTGTAGCGCGCTCCTTCGCCCGCTCTTCGCCATCGCCTTCGTCTTACTCTACCACGAGGCCCGGGCCGATTTCAGCCGGGAAGAACTGGAAGAAGTTAGCAAAACTAACGA
>JBBSEO010000143.1:0-6208 GCA_038239645.1 Chthoniobacterales bacterium
GGAATTTGGGGCGCCGCACTGCGCGGTCTGCGCGCGATGACCAATACAACCGTCAACAAGGAACCGAAGTGGCGTCATCCGCGGGCCGAACTCACCACCGGTTACAAATCAAAATATTACGGCCGTAACTAACCCCGAGGAGAACAAAAATATGCCTGACACAATGACCGCCCCCAGCCGGGGAACTTCCGCGCCGCAAGGCAATCTCGTCGAGATGTCGTGGGACCCGATCACGCGCATCGTCGGCTCGCTCGGCATTTACACCAAGATCGATTTCGACGCCCAGAAAGTGGTCGAATGCTACAGCACTTCTTCCATCTTCCGCGGTTACTCGATCTTCATGCGCAATAAGGATCCGCGCGACGCACACTTCATCACCAGTCGTATTTGCGGTATCTGCGGCGATAACCACGCCACCTGCTCGATCTACGCGCAGAACATGGCCTACGGAATCAAGCCGCCGCCACTCGGTGAAATGATCATCAATCTCGGCGAAGCGGCCGAGTACATGTTCGATCACAACATCTTCCAGGATAACCTCGTCGGCGTCGATTTCTGCGAGATGATGGTGAAAGAAACCAACCCGAAGGTCTGGGCCAAGGCGCAGCAAACGCTCGCGCCGCATTCGAACGATCACGGCTACCGCACGATTGCGGACATCATGCACGCCTTGAATCCATTCGAGGGCGAATTCTATCGCGAGACCCTGCAGGTCAGCCGTTACACCCGTGAGATGTTCTGTTTGATGGAAGGACGTCACGTCCATCCGTCGACGCTCTATCCCGGCGGCGTCGGCACCGTTCCGTCGATCCAGATCTTCACCGATTATCAAGTGCGCCTGATGCGCTATTGCGAGTTCATGAAGAAATGCGTGCCGCTGCACGACGACCTCTTTGATTTCTTCTACGAAGCATTGCCGGGTTACGAGCAGGTCGGGAACCGTCGCATCCAGCTCGGCTGCTGGGGTTCATTCCAGGATCCGGACGTTTGCGATTACGATTACAAGACGATGGATCGCTGGGGCAAGGCGATGTACGTCACACCCGGCGTCGTCGTCGACGGTCAGTTGGTCACGACCAACCTCGTCGACATCAACACGCAAATTCGCATCCTCCTCGGGTCATCCTATTACGAAGATTGGGCCGACGAGCAGGGGAACGGTGAATATTTCGTGAAGGAAGATCCGCTTGGAAACAAGATCGACATCCGTCATCCGTGGAACCAGCGTACGATTCCGAAGCCGCAAAAACGCGATTTCGCCGGCAATTACACCTGGGTCATGTCCCCGCGCTGGCTCGACAAACGGACTGGCGATCATCTGGCGCTCGACACCGGCGGCGGACCGCTCGCCCGACTTTGGACAACCGCCTTGGCCAACCTGGTCGATATCGGATACGTCGAAGCCACTGGTCACAGCGTGAAGATCCGTCTCCCGAAAACGGCGACGAAAGGCGAGAAAGAGTTCGAATGGAAAGTGCCGAAATGGGCGAACACGATCGAACGCGATCGCGCCCGCACTTATTTCCAAGCCTATGCCGCGGGCTGCGCCCTCTACTTCCTCGAGCAGGCGATGAAGGAAGTCTGGGCCGGACGGACGCAAACGTTTACGCCGTTCAAGGTGCCAGACGAAGCAATCGGCTGCGGTTTCCACGAGGCCGTTCGCGGCGTGCTCTCGCATCATCTTGTGATCAAGGACGGCAAGATCGCGAACTACCATCCCTATCCGCCGACGCCGTGGAATGCGAACCCGCGCGATGTCTATGGCACACCTGGGCCGTATGAAGACGCCGTCCAGGGTTGTCCGCTCTTCGAAGAGAATGGCCCGGACAACTTCAAGGGTATCGACATTATGCGAACGGTTCGCAGCTTCGATCCGTGCCTGCCTTGCGGGGTGCACATGTACATGGGCAACGGCAAGGTAGTGAAGCAGCAACACACGCCGACCGCGTTTGCCGGTCTGGCCCACTAAGTCGTGGCAGATCAAGGGGTAGAGCAGGTGATGCTCGAAGCATCACCAGACGAGATCTATGACATCGAGCTGGAGCACAGCCTGCTCGAGGCCAACGAAAAACTCGCGGTCGAGAACCGCGCTCTGCTCGATCGGCACGGCATCACCGCGATCGATTTCATGGGTGCGATCGGTTCCGGAAAAACGACGTTGATCACGAAGATGGTCGGACGATTAAAAGATCGAATTGGCGTCGCCGTCTTCAATGGCGATGCTACTACCAGCAGCGACGCCGACGCGATTTCTGCGCAAAATGTTCCGGTCGTGCAAATCGCGACCATCAACGGTTGCCATCTCGACGCCAACGTCGTCGGAAAAGGTCTGAAGCGGATCGCTCTCGAGAAGTTAAAGCTCATCTTCATCGAAAATATTGGGAACCTGATCTGTCCGGCGGAGTTCCCGCTCGGGTCAAAAGCGCGCGTCGTTGTCGTTAGCGTGACGGAAGGGCCGTGGATGGTGCGAAAACATCCGCACATGTTCCTCGGCGCCGAGATCGTCGTGATCAACAAGATCGATCTCGCCCAGGTGATGGAAGTGAGCGTGGAGCAACTCGTGAGCGACGTGCACAAACTAAAGCCGAACATGAAAGTCATTCCGACCAGCACCAAAACCGGCGCCGGTCTGGATGAATTCGAAAAAGCACTTCTCGCGATTTGACCGGCCTCCGATGCATGAGCTTTCGATCGCCTCTGGACTGGTCGAGAAGCTCTTGGATTTCGCGGAGAAAAATCCGGCCAAGAAGATCGTTGAGGTCAATCTCGCCGTGGGCGAATTAAGCCATATCGAAAGCGAGCAGCTGCGTTTTTGCTACGAAGCAATCACGACCGAGACGCCGCTGGCGGGTTCGCGTTTGGAAATCGAAAAAATCGAAGCGCTGGTAAAATGTCCGCATTGTTCTTATCGCGGACGCCCGAAATATTGGGATGGCGCGCTCTCTGGAATTCCCGTCGCGACTCTGGAATGCCCGTCCTGCGGCAAGACAACGGAAGCAACCGATGGGCAGGAATGCGCCATCCGTTCGCTCCGCTTCGTCGAGGCTGACCCTGTCGTCTCATGATCACGCTCGTCTCCATTCTCATCCTCGGCTTTTTCCTCGGCATGCGGCACGCGACCGATTCCGATCACGTCATCGCGGTCACCACGATCGTGAGCCGGCAACGCCGGATCGGCAGCGCCGCCCTCACCGGCATCTTCTGGGGCATCGGTCATAGCCTGACTCTTTTTGTCGTCGGCGGTGCCATCATCTTCTTCGGCGTGGTCGTGCCCGAACGCCTTGGCTTGAGTTTGGAATTTTGCGTCGCGCTGATGTTGATTTTTCTCGGCGCGATCAATCTCCGCGCTACCGGCCGAGTCTTGCGCGGCAAGTCTGACGATCACTCCCATCCGCACGTCCATGGCGATTACATCCACCACCATTCTCATGGTCACGCCGCTGAAAGCCACGGTCACGCGGAAGAATCCGTTCCCCCCGCGCGCCTCGATCGCATTTTCGGCCGGCTGAAATTTTATCACGCCATTCGACCGACCGTGATCGGCATCGTTCACGGCTTGGCCGGCTCCGCCGCCGTCGCGCTTCTCGTCCTGCCGGTGATTCAGCGCCCGGTCTGGGCGCTGGCTTATCTCTTCGTCTTCGGACTGGGGACGATCGTCGGGATGATGCTGATGACCGCGACCATCGCCATGCCGATGGCCTATTCCAATCGTTTCCCTCATTTCCAACGATACTTCGGCGCAACCGCCGGAGCGGTCAGCGTTTGTTTCGGCCTTTTCCTTTGTTACCAGATCGGTTTCGTGCAGGGGCTTTTCACGCATTAAGGCGATAGTCTCGCTATGAAGCGCGAGCGCGCCCGGGTCATCGTGCGAGGGGCCGTCCAGGGAGTCGGCTTTCGCCCGTTCGTTTTTCGACTTGCGACGGAACTGCAACTCCAGGGCTGGGTGTTGAACTCGAGAGAGGGCGTCTCTTTGGAAGCAGAGGGCGAAGCGGAGAATGTGCGGCGGTTCCTGCGCCGCCTGGAAAACGAACGCCCTCCGCGAGCCGTGATTCAAAGCTTCGAGTCATCCCTGCTTGATGCTGTCGGCTACAAGAATTTCGAAATTCGCGAAAGCGCGGAAAGCGGAGCGAAAACGACGCTGATTTTGCCCGACATTGCCACCTGCGACGATTGTCTGGCGGAAATTTTCGAACCGAGCGATCGGCGGTTTCGCTATCCGTTTACCAACTGCACCAACTGCGGGCCACGCTTCTCCATCATCGAGGCTCTTCCTTATGACCGTGCGCATACGTCGATGCGCGGCTTCACCATGTGCGAGGAATGTGCGCGGGAATATCACAATCCGCGCGACCGTCGCTTCCACGCGCAGCCGAATGCATGTCCACGTTGCGGGCCGCAGCTCGCCCTTTGGAATCTAGGCGGAGAAGTCTCGTCGACGGGCAATGATGCGCTCGAGGCCGCGGTCGACGCGATCCGCGCTGGACAGATCGTTGCCCTGAAAGGATTGGGTGGATTCCAACTCCTGGTCGACGCCAACAATGAAACCAGCGTCGAACTTTTGCGCCAGCGGAAGCGACGGGAAGAAAAGCCGTTCGCGATCATGGTCCCGTCGCTCGCCGCGGCGCACGACTGGTGTGAAATAACCGAGCTGGAAGAACGCCTGCTCCGCGCGCCCGAGCGACCGATTGTTCTACTCGCGCGCCAGCGGTCCGCGCCCGCCTCCGTGCTGGCGCCGGGAAATCCAAATCTCGGCGTCATGCTTCCCTACACCCCGTTACATCATTTGCTGGTGCGGGCGTTGGACGCAGCCGTCGTCGCGACGAGTGGAAATCTCAGCGATGAACCAATCTGTATCGACGAAAACGAAGCACTCCTACGCCTGCGCGATCTCGCCGACGTTTTCCTGGTTCATAATCGACCCATCGTCCGGCACGTCGACGATTCGATTGTCCGCATCATGGCGGGGCGGGAAATGCTTTTGCGCCGCGCTCGCGGTTACGCCCCGCTCCCGATCAAACTCCCTTCCCCATCGCTCCATTCATCCTCAATTCTTGGCCTCGGCGCTCACCTCAAAAACACCGTCGCCGTCAGTGTGGCGCAGAACATCTTCGTCAGCCAGCACCTGGGCGATCTGGCGACGGAGCAGGCTTTTGCCGCCTTTAGGAAATCGGCCGCCGACCTGCCGCGACTCTACGACGTCGTGCCCCAGATCATCGCCTGCGATCGACATCCGGATTATCTTTCGACGAAACACGCGCAGGAGCTTGCCGCGAGGGGCGCGCAAGTTTCGGTCCAGCCGGTCCAACATCATTGGGCCCACGTCGCGGCGTGCATGGCAGAAAATGAAATCTCCGCTCCCGCCTTGGGCGTGGCCTGGGACGGCACCGGATACGGCGACGATGGATCGATCTGGGGCGGCGAGTTCTTGTTAGCTCGCGAAGACGGAACTTATGAGCGCGTCGCACATTTGCGTCCCTTTCGCTTGCCGGGGGGCGAGCGCGCGGTCCGCGAGCCGCGCCGAAGCGCGCTCGGCCTGCTTTACGAAATCTTTGGCGAACAATTATGGGATCAGCCCGAGTATTTCCCCTGGTTCTCGGCGGAAGAGCTGTCGCTCCTTCGGCAAATGTTACGAAAAAATCTGCAGTGCCCGGTTACTTCCAGTTGCGGGCGCTTCTTCGACGCGGTCGCCGCGATGCTTGGATTGCACGAGCGCGTTTCCTTCGAAGGCCAGGCGGCGATGTCGCTCGAATTCGCCTTGGCCGCAGACGAAGCTGGATCGTATCCCTTTGCAATTACCGAAGCGAGCCCGCGCCAAATCGACTGGGAGCCCGCCATTCGCGCACTGCTCGGCGATCGAAAAGTTGGCGTTTCCCCGTCGATCATTTCCGCGCGGGTTCATCGCATGTTGGTGGAATCCATTCTTGGCGTCGCCCGGATTTTTGCTCAGAAAAAGATCGTGCTGAGCGGCGGCTGTTTTCAAAATCGCTATCTCACCGAAAAGACGATCGATCGACTCCGGATGGAAGACTTGTCACCCTACTGGCACCAGCGGATTCCGCCGAATGACGGCGGCATTTCGCTCGGCCAAATCGCGGCGGTCGCCGCCCATTCCCAAACATGACGAAAAAGCCTGAGGCCGCAGTTTCAGAACAGGAAGAAGAGGTAATCCAAAGGACGTCGCCGCCGGGCGAGGTCGTCTACAAAGCAA
>JBBSEO010000144.1:0-6203 GCA_038239645.1 Chthoniobacterales bacterium
AAACGATCGCCGCGGGCTTCTGCCAGCCGTCGGCGAGGTTCTGGCTCGCGAATTGGTGGAGCTCGTCCGCGCGTGCCGGATCGGAGAAGAACGTGAACAAGCCTGGGAAATAAGTGACGGCGCCGGCAGAATCGACTTTCTTGCGCAAGGCTTTTTGATTCTCCTGCGCGAATTTCCAGGCCAAATCCGGGCGGCCGGACTCGCGCGCCACCTTGGTCACCAGGAAAACGGCGCGGCTGGTCGAAAGCTCGTCGGTTAGTGCCAGCGCCAACGTCTTTGCGATCAGCGTCGGATCGCGCGCAAAGGCGAGCGCGAAATATGCATGCTGTTTTTCCTCTGCGCTATTCGAGCGCAAGCCGTATTGATGGAGCTTGTCCCAGGTTTCGCCGTCGCCGAAGGCCATCGCCACGGCGAAAGTTGCGGCGCGCAAATCGGAAGACAAACTCGCCGGATTCTGGAAAAACCGGGCGACGTTCTTCCGGCAAAGATCGACGACTTTTTCGTCGCCAAATAAGCCGAGTGCTTCGACCAAACTACCGCGCAGGACCGCGTCCGTCGAAGGCTCACCAACTTTCGGCTCGGGACCGAGCGCCGCCAGGGCGGGCTGCAAGATTTCGATCGCGGTTCGCCGAAGTGCGGCCTGCGCGGTGGTCCCCGCGAGGACGGCATCGATCGCGCTGAGAACGCCAATGATTTGCTCGCGTTCCGCCAAGGCCGTGCTCGCGGGTAGACGACTGACCAGTTCGCGATAAAATGAGAAAGGCTTTCGCCCCGCCTGCACCAGCGCCCAGGTGTCGCTGAGCAAATTCACTTTGTCCGGTGCGCTCAGGCCCGGCAAGGCGTCGAGCAATAACTTCCAGGAAGGGTCGTCGTATCCCGTCCGATAATTCCCGGCGCCACGGGCATTCAGTTTGAAGGCGTGATCGGCCGGCACCGTGTCGAGGGTCGCGCGCTGCTCTTTCATCAAAAGTGTCGCCGGCGTTCCCTGTCCTTCAATTTCGTAGGTGAGCGGAATTTGCCAGAGCGCGCTCGACTGCACCTTTTGATTAATCGTGAACCTTTCCTGCGTCAGGGTGATTTTGCCGTCCGCTTCCCGACGCACGTTGACGATGGGAAAGCCGGGCTGCTCCGTCCATCCGGCGGCGATCTCTGCGACCGGTTTGCCGGAGGCTGCGCCGAGCGCCTGCCAGAGATCGACTGTCGTGGCGTTCGAGAATTTGTGCGCTTCCATGTATTGACGGATGCCCGCGCGAAAGACGTCTTCGCCGAGGAAATTTTCCAGCATGCGGATGAACGACTGACCTTTCTTGTAGGCGATGTCGTCGAACGCGGCATTCGCTTCCGCTTCGGTCCGGATCGGTTGCTGAATCGGATGCGTCGTCGAACGCGCGTCGCCCTCCATCGCCTGTTCCTTGGGAATGCCCACGCGGCGCGCCGGATCGCGAGGGATCGAGCGCTGGAGCCACACTTCCCAGTTCGGATTGAAATGCGCCGTGCATTTCGAGCCCATCCACGAGGCGAACCCTTCGTTCAGCCAGAGATTGTCCCACCATGCCATCGTCACGAGATCGCCGAACCATTGATGCGCGACCTCGTGCGCGATCACTTCGAAAACGCCTTGTCGTGTCGCCGCGGATGAATTCTTCGGATCGAACAGAAGCGCTGTTTCGAAATAGGTGATGCCACCCCAGTTCTCCATTGCTCCGCCAAATCCACCCGGAAGCGCAATCTGATCCAGCTTCGGCAGAGGATAGGGAACGCCGAAGTAGTCGTTGTAATAATGGAGAACCGCCTTGGTGCTTTCGAGCGCATAGCGACCTTGCTCGCTTTTATTTTTCGTCGTGATAATCCGCAACTTCACGCCATGGACCTCGCCCTCAACCGCGTCGAATTCGCCGGCGCAGAAAACATTCAGGTAGCTGGACATTGGCGGCGTCGTGCCAAATTCCACTTCCTTCCCGCCGCCGATTTTTTGCTCGCGGGCAATCGGCATGTTCGAAATGGCCATCCAGTTTTCGGGCACGACGACCGTCAGTTGAAATTTCGCGCGAAAACTCGGCTCGTCCCAGCACGGAAAAAAACGCCGTGCGTCGGTCGGCTCGAACTGCGTTCCGAGCAGCGTTTTCTCCGCGCCCGTTCCTTCCTCCCGATAATGCACCGCGAAAAGACCGAACCCGGATTTGGTGATTT
Organism: Chthoniobacterales bacterium; assembly: GCA_038239645.1. Classification (GTDB taxonomy): domain Bacteria; phylum Verrucomicrobiota; class Verrucomicrobiia; order Chthoniobacterales; family UBA10450; genus AV69. The sequence continues at coordinate 2,191 of JBBSEO010000144.1, forward strand.
TTCCGTCAAATTTAAGCGTCAGCGTATGCGCGCCCGTCCCCAATTCCTCGGCGAGCTTAATTCGAACGAGTTCCTGTTTTTCGTCTGGAGAAATCGCTTCCGGCGGAATTTGCCGCCCATCGATGTTCGCCTCGCTGATCTTCAGAGCGGCGGCGTTGAAAACAATTTCGCGCGTTGGCGCATCGACCTGCAATTTGATCGTCTCACTTCCGCCGAAGGTCAGCTTCGCCACATCGGGTTGGATGCGGATGGCGTAATCGATCGGCCGCGAGTTCTTCGGCAACTTTCCCGGCGTCTCGGCGAAACGAAACGGATTTTCCGCATGCCCGGAACTCACGAGAAGAAGGAAAAGAAAAAGCAGACGACGCATCCGCCCACTAGACATGGCGCCGCGGACCTCCGCATCCGCTATTGCAGAACGACGACGAGGACGAGCTGTCCATCACCGATCTGCGGTCCGCGAATGACGAGTGGGCTGGCCTTGCTCAGCTTGGCGTCGCTTTCCAGGAGCAGCTTGTCCTGCTGGAAAAGTTTCACGTTCAGGACATAGGCGCCGCCTTTCTCGCCCCTGGAATCGATTTTTAACGAGAAATATTTACTCGAAGCGGTCCAATCCTCGTCCCCTTTCTCGAGCGTCTCTCGCGCTTGCCCGATGACCTGAAAACGGGAGTAACCAAAGAGTTGTCGCAACGCGCCTTCGAGCTTCCCGATTTCGGAAGGGGTTGGCTCAGGCGCGGCGGAGTTGCTCGCAATCAGCAGACCGCTCCAGACCGTTTGCGCTTCCCGGGCCGATAAACTCCCGCAAGCGAGCAGGATCGTCGCGAGAAAGAGCGTCGTCCGTCGCATTTTATTTCGCGGCGTACTCCGAAGGAAGCGACTTCAGTCCCTCCACCCACAACACCGTCACGCGCTCATCCTTTTTCTCGAACATGCTGATCGAAGCGTCCGGACTCACCGTCGGATCGACCCGCGCGTTCAGGATTTGCGAGAGATACTGCGACTGATCGGCCGCGGGCTTTTCGCTCCGAATAATAATCGTCGCGCAAAACGCAAATACCGCCAGCGACGTCAGGCCACCGAGGAGCAGGCGCTTGATCGTCCACCAGCCTTGGGCAGCGACCTCTTCGTCCTCCGAGACAAACTCGTCCGCATCCTCGCGCGCGATTCGTTCCCGCAGTTGATGAGTGAAAAAGTCGGCGTTGCTCAACTCCGGCGCCTGCTCACGCAAAAAGATACCGAGCTTCTTCGCGCCTGCTTTCTCGCTAAACGCGGCGGCCTTGTCCAGCAGCGATGCCTCGAACTGCTCGAGCTCGCGACCCGTCAGCTGGTCGTCCACCCAGGCGGTCCATTTTTCCTCAAACGTTTTCATACAAATCCTTCAAGAGCCCCTGGAGTTTTTTCCGCGCGTAAAACAAACGCGACATCACGGTGCCGATCGAGCAGTCGAGCGCCTCGGCGATCTCGTGGTACTGCATGTCCTCCGTCTCTTTCATCAAAATGACCGCGCGATGATCAGGCGAAAGCTGCGCGATGGCCTGGTCGATCCGCGTGCGAATTTCCGCCCGCTCCATCCGCATATGCGGCAAAGGCGCGGCATGCGGCAGCGTCTTCGACGCCGGATCGACTTCGCGCAATTGCACCGCATCATCGAATTCCATCCCGCCCGCTTTCACCTGCTTCTTCCGCAGCCAGTCGATCGTCACATTCATCACGATCCGGTAGAGCCAGGTGTAAAAGGAAGATTTGCCCCGGAAGCGCGCGATCGATTTCCACGCCTTCACGAAGCTGTCCTGCGCAAGATCCCAGGCGTCCTGCTCGTTATGGACCATGTTGTAAATCATTCCAAAGACTCGTGTTCGGTAGCGGGCGACGAGTTCGTCGAATGCGACCGTATCGCCCCGCTGGCACCGTTGCACCAGTTCGAGCTCGGACACATCGGCCTGCGCCGCAGTTGCTTCCGTCTGCATCATTGGACGTGCCGCGGCCGAATTCATTCAACCACGATAATCTTCGGAGCCGAAGCGCCGGCGCCACTCGAAGCGATATTCGCCGATCAAGGTCACGATCCCATCGCGCACCTGGAAAAGACGCTGAAGCAGGATGGAATGTTGCGCCGCGGTGATCCGCTTTTCCCGTAAAAGCGCAGCCGCGCCATCCATCGACAGGGTGATCGCCCTCAGCGCACGCTTGAGATACGCGATCGTCATCCCAATTTCGTCGACGTCTTCCCCGCTCAAGGCCGCGGCCAGCTTCGCACTGGCCAGCGCCGCGTGCGTGGCGAGCTTCACCGCCGAAGGTTCGTTTTGCAGGGCGCTGTCTTCATCGAACAACTGATCGATCCAAACCGTCAGGGCAAAGGCCGCGCGATAAAGCCCGTGCTCTTCGAACGAATCGGACGAGAGCGCGGTCGGCGGTTTCTCGTCACCGTCTTCGTCCAGCAACGCATCGACTTCCTGCGTCCAATCGTTTCCCTCGATCAACTGCGTCCAGCCCATCTCGCGCGCGATGATTTGGTCCCGGTTCGGATCGTCGAGATATTTCTCCAGCAGTTCCATATATTTTTCCGTCTTATGGTCTTGCTGTTGCAGAAATCGCTCCCACTCGTATTCGTCCCAGGCGCCATCGGGTTCGAAGCCGGCCATGAAAAGAGTCTGCGTCACGTTCGGACAACGCGCAAAAGATTTCCCGCGTCCGCCGGACCGAAGTTGTTAGGCCGTGCGCGAGCCTATTTAAAATCCCAATCCAGCACAAGCAGCACACAGCGTGATCCACCTTACCGAAGGACGCTTCACCTTTCGCATTCAATTTCTTAAAATTAGCGGCTGGAGCGAATGGCCGCGTTAGTTTTGAGCGGGAGCGGGCCCTGGCCCCGGCGACGGGATTAGTCCATCGATCTCCGACTCGAAGCGCGGCGAATACAACATCCGCACCTCAGACCAGTATTTCACCAACCCAATCGAACTGGCGAACGTCGCCCTCCAGGCATCCTTCTGCCGGGAATACTCCACCTCGTCATAAAGGCCGAGGCGATATTGGTAGTTCACGTTCTCCCAGTAACGCAGGAGCGCGTTCGAGCGCAGGCGGAATTGGAACTGCTCGTCCTCGGTCAAAGGCTCTCCCTTCCCGGCCCGACGCAGGACGCTCGTGAGCTGGCTATTGCCTGCCGACGTATTGAGCAATTCGACAATCGTGCTCGCGAGTTCATGCCGGACCTGCGCCCTCATCAACGTACGATTCTGTTGCAGCTGCACAATCACCAGTAACAGGCCAACGATGGTTCCGCCATTTGCCGCCAGCGCGATCCACTGCATCAATCGGTCTTTGCTCATTCGAGTGTGAATGCTAACGCAGGTTGGACTCGCCAAACAAACTCATCCACCATTTAGCGTCGGAACTTTGCAGTCAACCATTCCGAACCAGCTGACAGCGCGGAAGGAGTTCGCCTTCACCATGCGTGGTGATGGTAAACTTGCCGTCTGGAGAGAGACCGTTACGAACCGTGACGTATTCGTCCGGTCCGTATTCGTGATTCGAAGTCGCGCGCGCCAGGCTGGCTCCAAGAAGCAATAGCGAAGCGATAATGAAGAACCGTAGAGTTGTCATAGCAAACGTCTCACGCGATCAAGATCAGCCACCGCGTGAGCTTGGCGAGGCGTTCATAACGGGTTTGGCGTGAACTTCGGAGCACTCGCGAGTGGCTGCCGTCACCCGATCTTGAACGCGCCGAAAGGCCTCGCCTCGGGATGCGGCTTCTTCATCATGATGACTTTCTCGACGTAATCCTGATACTCCCGCCCGAAAACATACCCTCGCTCCTTCCAGAATTCTTTCCCGCCGGGAGCAGCGAGCAGGTTCATCGTCAGCAATTCCCAGCCGTCCCAAAGCCAGGGTGCGAGCGCTTTCTCGCGCCATTGGTAGAAGGCGTTCTGCGAAAAAGAGATGAACGCCATGAACGTCTCGATGAAGCGCGCCTTCTCGATTTCATCCAGGGACGAGTACTCCTTCAGTCCCTT
>JBBSEO010000145.1:0-6167 GCA_038239645.1 Chthoniobacterales bacterium
AAATATTCGATTACGCCATCGACCTCGCCCTCCTTCTGCCCGTGGCCGAAGTCGCTGAAGGTTGCTCGCCCACGGCGCAACAGACGGAATTGCCATTTCGGAAATGAGTCGGCGCGCTTCAGCCAGCGGCCTTCCACCATCATTTTCCAGCAACAATAGAATCCCGCCACGCGCATCGTTGCACGCTCGATTTCTCGTTGCAGAGCCGCCCGAAATTCCGGCGTGCTCGCCTCGTCCGCATCGAGAAAAAGGATCCACTCATGCTTGATCGAGCATTGTTGCAACGCCCAGTTCCTCTGCTCGCCGAATGACGTGAAACCGTGCTCGTAAGTCTTGGCGCCCGCCTGCTGTGCCCGCTCCAGCGTCGCATCGACGCTCCCTGAATCGACCACATGGACGTCATCGCACCAGCGAATGGATTCCAATAGTTGCGGCAAATCCATCGCCTCATTCTTCGCGAGAATAATGATTGAGACGTTCACATCTCACGCGGATGGAGGACGCGGCAGGGATTTCCGGCCGCGACCACGTTAGGCGGCACATCCTTGGTCACGACCGAACCCGCCCCGACCACGCTTCGCGCACCGATCGTTACCCCCGGGAGAACAAACGCGCGTGCGCTGACAAACGCATCCTCCTCGATGACAATCGGCGCTGTCGTCAGCGGCAGGGACGCCTGACTGAAATCGTGACTGCCGGCGCTGAGATACGCTTCCTGCGCGACGGTGGCACGCGCCCGGAGTTCGATCTTTCCTAACGAGTAAGCGTGAGCGCCGTCGCCCAGACAGGCGCGATCCAGGAGGGTCAAATTCCAAGGCAGAGCGACGCGCGCGCGCTGATGGACGAAAGGCTTACCCTCCATCTTCGTTCCGAAGAGGCGAAGCCAGAATAGTCTCCACGAGTTCAGAGGTTTTGGCGTCCAGCGACAGAAAACATTCCAGCAGATTTCCCACAATATTCGCCGGACGTGATGAGAAGGACTCCACGGCGTGGCAAAAGCGTCCGCCTGCTTGGGGTTCACGATTTCCTCATTCACACGCGCTAAACTCCGTAAGAAATCTTTCCGCGACGCGGTGCAGCGAAAACTCGCTCGCTTTCTTCTGCCCCGCTTCCGCGATCCGTTCCATCTTCCCGGGATCCGCTAACGACTCACGAAGTTTTTGGGACAACGCGGCGATCGGATCACGCGTCGTTTGCTCGAAAACGAAGCCTGTTACTTCTGGGACGATAAATTCACGGAAACAAAACAAGCTCGAAACCAGCACCGCACAACCGTGCGTCATCGCTTCCAAGGGTGCCAGCCCAAACGTCTCGCCCTTCCCGGCCAGTGATGGATAGACGAATAGGCGAGCCGCCTCGAGCTCGCTCGCCAGGGCCGACTGCTCGAAGACTGGCTTCCGAAAACTTACCTCAGCGCCCACCGCAAGTTCCGTCAGCCGACGTGCGTAGTCTTCGCCGCCTCCGCCATCTTCGATTCGAATCGGACCAGTGATTACCAACTGCCAATCCCTCGCTCCCAGTTGAGCAAACGCGCTGACGAGAAGGTGAACGCCCTTCTCTGGATGAACGCGTCCTAGATAAAGAATGATCTTCCCGCGCTCACTGAGCGGTGGCGGAATTTCGGCCACGGTCGGAGCCGGATAAGGGATAGCTACTACCTTTGTCGCGAGCGATGGGATTTCCTCCCGGATCGCGTCGGCGATCGCCTCCGACGGTGCCTGCAGACGGGTCGCATGACCATACCAGCGCATCTGCCCCCGGGGATACCGGCCGACGCTGACAAACAACCTGCCGTAACGCCGTCTCCTAACGAGTAGTGGCAGCCAGAAAGTATTCGTCACTAAAACGTCCGCCGCCGCCAGGACTCGCCTTACTCGAAGTGAATAGATCAGATCGAACAACTTTAGAATTGCCAGCGACCGCGGCGTTTCGAATCCTTTCACCCGGAGATGCCTCACGCCATCCAAGGTCTCGCTCTCCGCGCGACCGCCTCCCAGGCGCGAAATCATCGTCACCTCGTGGCCGCGTTGCGCGAAGGCCTTTCCCAGCGCGAACCATGACTTCTCCACCGCACCGCCGCGAGTCGGTGGCACAGGAAAGAATGCACCCAGCACGATGGTTATTTTCACGAAGAGTGGAGAATCTCGACGAGAGATTTGGCGGCCTGATCAAGGGTAAAGCGATTCGCGAAGCAACGGCGAGCATTCTTGCGCATCTGCTCGTGTGAGGTCGGCGAGAGCTTTAGCCATTTCTCCAGCAATTGCGCCGTCCCTTCGAGGTTGTCGCTCTCCACGTAACCAGCGCCATCCTTTTCGATCTCGCGACAGATATTAATCCGATCGGAGATAAAGACGGGAAGTCCGTAGGAAAGCGCTTCGACGACCGAAAGACTAAAATTCTCCTGGTGTGACGGCAGGATAAAGGCGTCGGCACTTTCCAGCGCTCCCTGTTTCAATGCCCCCTCCAGCATGCCGGTAAAGACGATTCGCGGGGAGGCGAACCTGGTCATCAGCGTCTTCTGCCATCCAATTTGATCGGGCCCGGCAATCACTAACGATACGTTGGCCTCGCCCTCAGGCCAGGCCTTCAAGAGAAGATCGCACCCCTTCTTAGGATGAAGCCGGCTGAGAAATAAGAGCATCCGAGTGCCGGCCACGGCAGGAAATTTCGTGGTGAAAAGATCGCGAGCATTCTGGTCGGTGAAATCGGGTCGGTCCAAACCGAGGGGCGAGACGCGTTCCTTCGCGCGATACAGCCAGAATGATTCGCGCGCCCGAGTCCGCTCTTCCTCCGAGGTAAAAATCACCGCGGCGGCATCACGGAGGACACGGTAATCTCCCCACGGCCAGGACAGCCACTTCTTGAGGTGCTTTCGTGGGTAGGTCTTCTTGAACCAGGGGTCGAGCATCCCGTGGGGAAAGATGAAATAGGGCCGGCGCTCCCGGTGAAAGCATTGGCGCAGGGCAAAGCTATGATATTGCCAGATACCATGACCAATCGCGCAGTCGAACCGGCGCGCGTTTTCTTTCAGCCAGGCCTTCAAACTCCTCGCGTAGCGGTAGGAGGTCCACCCCTCGCCCACCGCGTGCACCTTGAAAGGCAAATTCTTTAGCCAGGTCGCCTCCGGCGGATCCTGCACCGCTACTTCGATTTCAACCCCGAGGCGTTGCAGTCCTTCACTTAAGAGTTTGACTGCGGCAACGACGCCGCCCGCGCGCGGGTCCAGGGTCTGCACTGTTTGCAGGACTCTCAAACGACGAACCCTTGCGTCCGAAGAAAGTAGGCCGCATCGCGAGGTAACTCGCCGAGATCCTTGGCCGGCACTCCGCCGTAGAGTCGATAGTTCGCCGACTGAACCTTATTCAAAAGGGACTTCGCTCCGAGCACGCAATAATCGGCGAGAGACGAACCGCCGAGAGCAACGCAATTTGTCCCAACGAAACAATAATCTCCAAGCGAGATCGGACGTGAGGTCTGGCGGCTCTCTTGCAAATCAATGGTGTGCGTCAGGAATTGAGACTGGAAGCCCGCAATGGTGGTGAAGCGACCGATCGTAATCGTATTCGTGCAATCAAAAAGGTGCCGATGAGTAATGGCGCTGTGTTCTCCGATGATTAGTTGCGGATGTCGGTCTACCTCCGTCGCAAAGTGCGGTGAATTCCCGAGCGGGAAGCCGGTGATCCAATTACCCCGACCAATGGTAGCGTGAGCGCCGAGTTGTAATAGTTCAAGGTTCTTCACTACGGTGAGGTGCCCGATGCTGCTACCTTCTGCCATGACCAAATGACTGGGCGCGAGCCAGCATAACCCAAGTCGAGCCGTAGGATGAATCTGGAAGCCGAATTGCTTTTCCAGGAACGACCGCCGCCACTCCCATGGCAGTAAGGCAGAGAGAAGAAGAAGGAATGTTCTCACGCAGTTCTTTCCAGTTCCCGGTATAGTTCGAGATAGCGCGCGATCATCACTTTAGGCTGATAACGCGTCGCATTTTCCAGACCCAACCGGCGTTGCTGCTCACGCAATTCCGCATCGCATAACGCCAGGATCTGCCGGGCGAAGCAGGTTTCGTCGCTCGAAGCGCAGTGCAAGGCGGCCGGTCCCGCTGTTTCCGCCATCGGCGCCTCCCTGCTACAGACCACCGGACAGCCGCAGGCTTGAGCTTCGATCACCGGCCAACCAAAGCCTTCAAAGCGAGAGGGGTAAAGTAAAGCGTGCGCCACGCGATAAAGTGCTTCCAGGACGTAACTCCCCGGCGAAATAATCTCGACTACGTCCAGGTTCGCCCGTCGACACAGCTGGCATAGCGCTGCGGGAAGAGGTTCACCAGCGAAAACCAAGCTCATCCTACTTTCCTGCTTTACCATTGTCATGGCGCGCACAAACCCTTCCCTGTTCTTGCGACGCAAGCTCGATCCCACGTGCAAAACAAAAGGTTGGTCGCGTTGTAATCTCGGTAGATGCGCAAGCCTCTGCCAAGCGTCATTCACCGGAATTTCCTGATAGGGATAATTCAAACTGTTCTCGATCACGACCCTTCGTCTGTTCTCCGATGTTGGCTTTACCAGCCTTCGCACATCCTCCGCGGTCGCCTCCGAAACACAGGCGATCCATCCAATCTTCGACAGGGAATGCAGGATCCACTTTTGAAGGAGGCGGCCCGCGGCCGTCGCGGGACAATCCGTCTCCTCGCCGAGCCCGCCGCGAACTGCGAGTAGATCGTGGCAGGTGACCATCGTTGGCTTTGCTCTAATCCATCTTTGATAGATCGAATTAGAATGGTCGCAAATGTGAACTACTCGCACTTGCCGATTGAGATTCAGCAGTCGGAAAGGGAAAAGGATCAGCTTGTCGAAATAGGCCGCCCACTTCCATAGAGTCGATCGCCTTGGGATAAGTCTGGTCGCATAGGCGCGGGGAGCGCGAATCTCAACCTCGTGACCCTCCGCCGATAATCCATCGCGCAGTTGGGTCGCGAAGCGGAGCATGCTTTGCTGCCGGTCCGGCGGGTAATTACCGATCAGGCAGATCATTCTATTTGCTCTGCCCGGCCGTGCAACTGCTCTGCGTAGATCGAACGACCGCGCATAATTTGTTTCTTCGGAATCTCCTTGGGTGGTGCCTCCCGACTTTCGTTAGGCGTGAGCGCCGCCAGGCAAAGTCCGTTCAGGACCACCGCGAATCCAAGAATGGTCGGCTGACCCAACTGGCCGTTGAGGATCGCGACAAAGCCAGCGGCAAACACTAACCACGGCAAAAGCTCGGTCTGGCGGATAGCTTGCACGCTCCGGAACCCAAGATAGGCGGTGAGCGCAATTCGCCAGAGAATGAACGCGACTCCCAGAATGGGTCCGCTCTCATAGATGATCCGCGACCATTCGTTTTCGCCGAGGAGGAAAGCGGGGCGGCCGAAAGAACGGGCGGCGGCGTTGGTGCCGACACCAAGTCCCCAGCCGAACAGTGGCGCATTTCTCGTTATGATAAAACTCTCGGTAAATCCACTCAGCGTGCGTTCGATTAATCCTTCCGTCACCGTCTTATCTTCGGCTTCGGCGGAGGCGGAGAATCGGTCGGAAAGCACCGACATGCCTTCCCGGACTATTGGGACTTTTAGGACCACCGTCCCGAGAATAACGGCAAGAACCAGGATCCGCCCAAACCGATTCACGCCAGATGGCCTAACGAGTAGAATGAAGGCTAGGGCGGCGATAACCAGCGCGACCGAAAGCGCGAGCGACCTGCTGCCGGAGACAAACACCGCCAGTGTCACTCCCAGCCCAGACAAGTAGAGCAGCCAACTCCGATAGCTTCCGCGAGTGATCACTCCGTAAAGAAGGAATGCCGCGCAACCAGAGACGTAGAAGACCGCACCGGAGATAAAGGAAAAGGTTCCTGGCGGACGAATTTTTCCCCCGCCGGCGGTAATCTGTTCGGCATCACCCAATCCTACCGTTCGATTAATAAATGAATCCGGCGGTGACTCGAATTGAATCGCCATGAGGATGGCCATGGGAATCATAAGGAACAACGCCCACCAGCCGACACGGCGAACTTCTTCCTGCCCGAAGATTTTGGGGAAAAGAAAAATGAGCGGCAGGTGAAAAAAGTCTGATCGAAAACCGTAACCGGAAATCATCAACGCGCGCGAAAGCGGAAGGAAGCGCTGGAGA
>JBBSEO010000146.1:0-6142 GCA_038239645.1 Chthoniobacterales bacterium
AACGATCGAAAAGTGGCCGCGTTGCCGAAAAATATTGACGCGAAACCGAGCCTCTTCGTTGAAGGAATAGCTGCAGTCGCAGGAGCCGGAGCTGAAATAGTCGTAAAGCAATCGCTGGTTGCCCTGCATCAGTGCCATCGCTATTTGCTCAGTCTGAAAGGGTGTGAGCGCTTCGATCGGCGGATCGACAAACACGGGTTTGAGTTCGCCGAAGGTTTCCACCTGGAGGGGATGACCCACGGAAAAGTTTAGATCGGAGATGCCGTGGTGGCTTTGCAGCATCGCACCGAGAATTTTGTCGAGGTCAGGAGTGCGCATTAATCATCCGTCCAGTCTTCCGGCGGATTTTTCAGGAACGGCCGGAATTTTTTCTTGTCGATCGATTTGTCGAAAGCTTCCTCAGGGGAAATGCGCGCGTTCCGCAGGTGATCCATGATGGCGTCGTCCAGTGGTTGGTTTCCCTTCTTTTTGCCAACCTGAATCATGCCCGGGATCTGGTGCGTCTTGGCTTCGCGGACGAGGTTCGCGATCGCCATGTCGACGACGAGAACCTCGAGGGCGGCGACGCGGCCGGGGCGATCGACGCGCTTGAAAAGGTTCTGGGCGATGACGCCTTTCAGCGATTCGGCCAGAGTCGCGCGAATCTGGTTCTGCTGGTTCGTTGGGAAGACGTCGATGATACGGTCAACGGCCTTGGCGGCGCTGGAGGTGTGAAGGGTTCCGAAGACAAGGTGACCGGTCGCCGCCGCCGTCAGCGCCAGCTCGATCGTTTCCAAGTCGCGCATTTCGCCCACGAGCAAAATGTCCGGATCTTCACGGAGGGCGCCGCGGAGAGCGTTCGCAAATGATCGCGTGTGAATGCCGACCTCGCGGTGTTGCACGAGGCAATTCTGACTGCGATGCACAAATTCGATCGGGTCTTCGACGGTGATGATGTGGTCGTGGCGGTGCAGGTTGGCGTAATCCATCATCGCCGCGAGCGTGGTCGATTTGCCGGAACCGGTCGGACCGGTCACGAGGATGAGACCCTTTTTCAGCATCGGAAATTTTTTTAGCACCGGCGGCAGGCCGAGGTCTTCCACGGTGAGGACGTTTGACGGAATGAGACGAAAGACAGCGGAAATGCCGTATTTTTGCTGAAAAAAATTGGCACGGTAACGCGCCACGCCGGGCACTTCGTAGCCGAAGTCGACGTCGAGCGATTCTTCGAAGGTTTTGATTTTTCCTTCCGGCGCGATCTCGTAAACCATCGTCTTGAGCTCGTCGTTTTTGAGCGGCGGATAGTCGACGCGGATGAGTTCGCCGTTAATGCGGAGCATCGGCGGGTTATTGGTCGAAAGGTGAAGGTCCGAAGCCTTCTGTTCCGACATCAGCTTAAAAAACGCGTCGATGCGAGCCATAGGGTCTCGCACCTGAGAAGCTAAATTGGTGCCAGCGCCGCGCGTTTCCCACGAGCCGCTCGTGCCTTAGCGCGCGACTGAGCTCGAAGCCGCGATCGCTTTCTCGACTTGCTCGAGCAGCTTTTCTCGGGTGTAGGGCTTCGGAATGAAACCGCGCAAGCCCTGTTTGAGCATCGCGGCCAGCTTGCCTTGTTCGTTGAAGCCGCTGCTCAGGACGACATTCACCGAGGGGTCGAGCCGTCGGATTTCCTCGAAGACCGCATCACCATTCATTACCGGCAAAAAATAATCCAGAATGACCAAGCCGATTTGACCGCGGGTTTTCCGGACGATTTCGAGCGCTTCGAATCCGTCCGCGGCGGTAATGAGACGATAACCTTCTTCCGCGAGCATCTCGGAGGCGTACTCCGCAATTTCCGGTTCGTCGTCGATCAGCAAAATGAATTCGCGTTGGCCGCCCGGATTTTTGACCTTGATCTCCGGCGGCAATTCCGGACTGGCCGCGACCGGCGCGCGTTGGGGAGCCGGGGCTTGCGGAGCGCGGGCGAGGATTTTTTGCGTGACGCGATCAAAGAGCGTCTGTGACGTGCGTGCGGCGCCTTCGATTTGCTGGCGCAGCGCGTCGAAATGGACGTTGTCCTGACCAAGCTGGCGCTGGGCGAGATCAGCCTGCCGGACGAGTTGTTGCAAAGCCGAATTCAACTCGGTGGACGTGGCCGCGAGCCACTTAAGATCGTCCTGGTCGAGCATGGGAGAAGCGGCGCCGCTCTTTAGGTTTGGTCAGTATCCTTCGCGCAGGCCCAGACGACGCAGCCGAGAAGGCCGATAAATGCAACCGCGAATGAACCAAGAGTCAGCATAATAAGTAAAAATAAGCACGCTTGATGCCCGTTCAGGGCCAAACCGTCCATCCGTAATGTGGAGAAATTTGTCTTCTTTCGCCCGGCTCACGTTAAGTCCCAAGCGCATGCCGCAGTTCATTTTTGGCGTGCTCAACCTCTTTCGGCGTAGCCCCGCAAAGCAGGATTCCGCGCAGCTTTTCGCCCTGGAAATAACGGGCGGTGAATTTTTTCTTGGCGTGCGTTCCTTTTAAATCCACCCGCGTCGGGTGGTGGGTGAAATCGCCGATGAAATCCATCCGCAGATCAAAAAACGTCGTCCAGAACGAGGGGAGCTGTTCGTAGCGAATCCGTTTTTTCCCGGTGATATTGGCGCCGACGACCAAGCCCTGTTCGCGCGCGTTTTCCCAGTGGGTCTGCCGCCGCATTCCACCCATGACCCGGTCTGGGTAGAAAGCGAGGTCACCGATGGCAAAAATTCCTTTTTCCTCCGTTTCGAGCGTCTCGGAGACCGGCGAACCATGCGGGCCGGAGAGGGGAGTATTACGCACGAGGTCGAGGTTCGGCTCGGCGCCGCACGCGACCACGGCCAGGCCGGCCGCGACGCGATTGCCGCTCTTCGTCTGGATATTTCGCAAAACCGTTTTGCCCTCGAAGCCGTTGAGACTTTCGCCGAGCAGAAGCGTGATTCCCATCTTCGAAAAGTAAGTCGTTAGCCAGCCGCCGGTCTCGGGATCGAGATAACGATTCAGCAAATTCGCGTGCCGGTGCATCAGACTTACCTTTAATTTCATCTGGCGCAGGCTCGCGGCCGTCTCGCATGCCAGCAGCCCGCCGCCGACGACCACGACGTTCCTGTCGTGCTCCGCCATTTCCCGCAGGGCATAGGCATCGCGCATCGTCCGCAGATAGATCACGTTGCCGAGGCCGACGCCCGCGACCGGTGGCCGCACCGGCCGGCTGCCCATCGCAAGGCAGGCTTTGTTGAACTCAATGCTCTCGCCGTTACCCAGGACCGCGACTCGGCGATCGATATTCAATTGCGTCACCGAAGTGCCGAAGCGCGCATCGATCTTGTGCGTATGGTACCAATTTTCGTCTGCGTGCAGGAGCTTTTTGGACCCCACGTTTTTCTCGCGCAGAAAGGACTTCGACAGCAGCCAGCGTTTATAGGGCGCGAAAGCCTCCATCCCGACCAACGTTACCGTGCCACGCTTGTCGTATTTCCGGATCGCCTCGCAGACGCTCGCCCCGCCGATCCCCGCGCCGATAATCAAATAGTCGCGCTGAATCATTTAAGGTGGCGACGATAGGAGAACGCGCCGCCTACTGGCGAGGGAAAAATTCAACGGGCGCAGGGAATCTCTGCGGGGCGCCCGCCATTCCGATCAGCTCGCCGGACGGCCGAATAGCTCCGGGAGCGGAATCCGTCTTGGGCTGCGGACTGCACTCGCCGGAATAGCGAGCGCACAGATCCTACTTCGCCGGCGGTTTTGAAACGTGGCCGGCCACCGCGTGCCATTCGCCATTGACTCGCGTCAACGTATCAGTGAAGGCGACATCGGTTTCGTAGGGCGCGCCTTCGGCTACACCTTTGACCTTCGTCCATCCGGTGACGACCGCGGTATCGCCGTAGATGCGCACCTTCATCGCGCGATTCTCGAAGATCTCATACTTCACCGTGCCGTCGGTCATTTCTTTCAGGTCATCCGCCCTCGTGCTGATCTGTCCCTTGCTGTTGGTAAGAGTAAAATCGTCCACCACATATTTCTTCAGAAATGCGGAGTCGCCATGCAGGTAGGCCGCGCACCATTGCTTTTCGAATTCCAAGACCTTGTCCTCCTCCGAGGCCGCGCGCGCGGAGGATAAACACCCGGCCGCCAAGGCGGCGGCGAGAATGAGGTATTTCATGACGATGTTCTTCTCACTCAATTTTCTTCCAGACAATATCTTCGTTGTTTCGGCGATCGATCAACTGATCAACTTTTCCCTGCTCGTTGAGATGAAAAAGAATGCGGCCTTCGACGCCTTTGCGAAAGAAAACGTCCGAAGACTCTGGGAAGAGCTGCACTTTTTTCCCGTTCGAGCGCTCCAAGAAGAGCTGGCCGTTCTCGGCCGTTATCATTGTCTTTCGTTCAGGCCCCAGCGCATACTTGCCGACAAAACCGGAAAGTTTTTCCGCTGGCGTCCGGCCGGTCGCCGGATCCTCGTAATAGCGCATCGTTTGCGACGCCACGATGCGCCATTCGCCAGCGCGCCAAAGCCAGGTGTCGGTGGCGTGATAACGCGCATGCAATTCCTGGCCGAAGACAACCTCGGTCTCATTCGTGTCGTAACTGAGGACGGCCATTCCCGGTGACATCCGGAACTCGGGATTCACGACTCTGATTGTGCCGCTGTAGCCCGCCGGCAATGGCTCGATGTCGGCAATCAATTTCGCCTTGTCGAGACTGCGGCCTTTCTCGTCGTGGAAAATGCAATCGTCGGCGTAACATTTTTGCCAGGGCGCTTTGTCGCCGGCCGCGACAGCATCGAACAGTTCCTGGGTCCGGCGGACGAGTTCGTCCTGGGTGATTTTGTTGTCGGCCGCGGGGCTTCGATCGATCAAGCCCAGGCAGAATGCGACGATAAAAAAGATTTTCGCGCGGCGATTTCTCACCTGACAAAAGTAGCGCGCACCACGCCGCGAAGGCCAGTCGATTAACCCGATCCTTTTAATAATTTTCCCGCCAACTTTAAGGCTTCGTCGCTCTTCCCGCCGAGCATGCGCGCGATTTCTTCGAGCCGCGCTTTGCCGGTCACTTCTTTCAACCGCGAAAAGGTCCGGCCTTGCGCAATCTCCTTCGTGACGACGAAATGCGATTGGGCGGTCGCAGCGACCTGAGGCAGATGCGTGATGCAGAGCACCTGATGTTTCGCGCCCAACTCTCGCATTCGTGCGCCGACCGCGTGCGCAATCTCGCCGCCGACGTTCGCATCGATTTCGTCGAAGACGAGCAAGGGAACGGCGTCCTGTTCGGCCAGGGCGGATTTAATCGCGAGCATGAGCCGCGAGATTTCGCCGCTCGACGCAATCGCGCGCAGCGGCTTGAGCGGCTCGCCCGGGTTGGGGGAGAACAGAAGCTCCACGCCGTCCATTCCCGAAAGTTTCGGCGCGGCAGCCGCTGCCAGGCTGACGTCGAACTGCGACTGCTTGAAGCCGAGGTCGCGCAAATTTCGCCGGACTTTGTCGGACAGTTTCGGCGCCGCCTTGGCGCGAAGCCTGCGCAAACTCGTGCCCGCTGAGGTGAGCGCCGCGCGCTTTTTTTCGATCTCATCTCCCAGCCGTTGCAATTCCTCGTCGCGGCCTTCGATCTTCCGCATTCGTTCCGCCGCGCGTTCCCCGAAAGCGATCACTTCCGCGATCGTGCCGCCGTATTTTCTTTTCAGCGATTCGAAAAGCGAGACGCGCTGCTCGAGGGCACCGAGTTGCTTCGGGTCCAGTTCGAGATTTTCGGCGTAGCGGGTGAGATCGCGCGCGACTTCGTTCAGGCTAACGACGGCGGTTTCGTGCGCCTCCGCCACCGCACGCAGTTGTGGATCGAGCCGCTCCAGCTCTCGCAGCGCCTTCTGCGTTTCCGCCAATTGTGAAACGACCGCATCATCGGCCTCGCTCAACCGCGCGGCCGCGTTGCCAGCCAATTCCAGCAGCCGTTTGCTGTTGCTCGCCCGTCGATACTTCGCTTCGATTTCCGTTTCTTCATCAACGGACAAATTCGCCCCGCTAATTTCGCCGGTCTGGTGACGGAGCAAATCGAGCTCCTGGGTGCGCGCCGTCTCAGCAGTGTCGAGCGTCGCGCGCTCCTCTTCCAGCGCCCGCAGCTCGCGAAAAAGCCGGGCAAAAACGGTGCGCGCCTCGCCCGC
>JBBSEO010000147.1:0-6130 GCA_038239645.1 Chthoniobacterales bacterium
CCGGAGCCGGCCCAGCACACTAAATCCGGGATGATTCCCGCGTTGCAGAATCCCGTCCTGCTGGCGCAAATCGGAGAGCGGCACCCAGATTTGAGCCAGGCGCGGATATTTCACCGCCTCCGGCAGAACGCCGATGATGGTACGCGGCACTCCGTCGACGATCACGCGCTGGCCGCTCGGGGGTTTCGTCGCCAACGGTCGTGGTGAAATTAAAGTTCTCGCGCCGCACGAACGCGAGGTCGGTGCAGGTGTGCTGGTGCGCTCGCCAATCGCGGTAATTGGGATAGCTGACCGAGCCATCGGGGAAACTGCCCGAGCTCTCCCGCAAGACGATTAATCGGTCCGATTCCGGATACGGCAATGGTCGCAACAGGACGGCGTTGACCACGCTGAAGATGGCCGTGTTCGCGCCGATCCCGAGCCCGAGCGTGAGCACGGCGATGATCGTAAAGGCCGGCGACTTCGCCAGCATGCGGAAGGCGTAGCGGAGATCGTCCATATCTAATCGTTTACGGCTAGTTCTCGTTAATTATTCTGTTCTCAAGGCGACAATGGGATCGACGGCGGAAGCGCGACGCGCGGGAATCCAGGCGGCGAAGAAGGCCACGACCGACATGAGCAGGACGATGGCGAAAAAGGTGAACGGATCCCAAGCGCTAACGCCGAAAAGCATGCTGCTGAGCAATCGGGTGGCGGCAAACGCACCGGCCAGACCGATGGCGAGGCTGATGCCGACGAGTAGCATCGCCTGCCCGACAACGAGCCGAAAGATGTTCGATTTCTCTGCGCCGAGCGCGATGCGGATGCCGATCTCATTCGTGCGTTGCGCGACCGAATAGGCGAGCACGCCGTAAATGCCGATGGCGGTGAGGACCAGTGCAGTGCCGGCGAAAATGGAAAGCAGGAGCGCGTTGAAGCGTGGCCGTGCAAGCGAGCGCGAAATGTATTCGTCGAAGACGCGGACGCTGGTCAGCGGAATGTTCGGGTCGAGCGCGGTCAGTTCACGCCGCACTGATGAGGTAATCGCGCCTGGATCGGCCACGGCGGTTCGGACCACGAGCGACATGACGTTGAACGGAATCTGGGTCCGCGGCAGATACATTTCTGGCGAGTCCTCCAGCTTGAGATTCTGGTGTTTCACGTTCCCCACCACGCCGATGATTTCGCGCATTTTTTCGCCGCTGTCGTCGGCGGCGAAGCCCGGTTTGATCTGTTTTCCAACCGCGTTCTGGCCCGGGAAAAATTTCTGAGCGAAGCGTTCGTTCACAATCACGACTGGCGGGGAATTGACCTGATCACGATCGT
The DNA here is from genome assembly GCA_038239645.1 of Chthoniobacterales bacterium. Lineage (GTDB taxonomy): Bacteria > Verrucomicrobiota > Verrucomicrobiia > Chthoniobacterales > UBA10450 > AV69. The sequence goes on from JBBSEO010000147.1 coordinate 1,306, forward strand.
CGAAGACACGTCCGCTGCGCACCGGAATTCCGGCCGCTTTAAAGTAGTCGCTGCCGATGATGCGAACCGGTGCAGCGGGCCGTTGCCCTTCCGGGAGCGGTTGCTGCGGATTATCAAAGGTCGTCGACATGTTATTCCCGCTCATCGGCAAAGGCACGATGACGCTGGCTGCGTCCACGCCTGGAATCGCGCTGAGACGGGGTAAGAGCTGGTCGAAGAAATGAGTGATGTTTTCGTTTTGCGGATAGGCGGTCTCCGGCAGTGAGATCCGGGCCGTCAGCAGATGATCGGTGCGCATGCCGGTGGAGACGTGACCGAGCCGGGCGAAACTTTGCAGGAGCAGGCCCGCGCAGATCAACAGCACGAGAGCCAGCGCGACTTCGGCGACGATGAGACCATTGCGGAGCCGGCCTTTGCTTTCGCCGCCGCTGCCCGTGCGCGAGCCAGGCTTGAGCGAGCTATTAAGATCGACATGAGATGCCTGCCAGGCCGGAACGAGGCCGAAGATCACTCCGGTGGCGAGGGAAACGAGGAGGGTAAAGGCAAGGACGACGCCATCGAGCTTGATCGTGGCGATGCGCGGAATGTTGTCCGGGACGGCCTTGACCAGAAAATCTGTGCCCCAGATTGCCAGCAGCAGACCAAGCGCGCCACCAACGGTGGAGAGGAGAATACTTTCCGTTAGGAGCTGGCGGATGATGCGACGGCGACTGGCGCCCAAGGCGGCGCGGAGCGCGATTTCTTTCCCCCGGACCGAAGCGCGCGCCAGGAGCAGATTGGCCACGTTGGCATTCGCGATCAGAAGCACGCAGACGACCGCGCCGAAAAGAATGTAAAGGGCAGTGCGCACGTCCCCGACCATTTCTTCGCGGAGGGATTGAAGGGCGACGCCAAAATTCGTGTTCGTATCAGGATATTTTTGCTCGAGCTGCGCCGCGATGCCGGAGAGGCCGGCCTGCGCCTGCGCGAGGCTCACGCCGGACTTCAGGCGCCCAATGCCGCGCATGAAATGGCTCCCGCGCTGCTCCGTGTTCGGTTTCGAACCGTCGGGATTGGCCGCGTCTTCCGCGTGGGTGACGTAAAACGAGACGGGCTCGTTTTGGATCGGAAACTGGAATCCCGGCGGCATGACGCCGATGATGGTGAAGACACGTCGGTCGAGCTCGACGGTTTGGCCGATGATGTCAGGATTGGCCGCGAAATTTTTGCGCCAGAAATCGTCGCTCAAGATAACCTTGAAACCACCCGGGCCACCGCCGGCCTTCTCATCTTCACGCGCGAATCCATGCCCCCGCGCAGGTTGAATGCCGAGGACGTTCATGAGATCCGCGCTCGCCTTGATGCCGAAAACGCTCGTCGCACCGGCGGCACTTTTGAGCGACGCGGTTCGGTCGGTATAACAGGCCACGTAAGCAAAAGTGCGATTCTGTTCGCGGAAGTCGAAGAAGTCCGGATAAGACATCGACATCAATTTCCCTTCGCTGCTCCGCCGTTTGGTCTGATCAGAACCCAGCGCGACCAATTGCTCCGCGTGCGGAAATGGCAGCGGCTTGAGCAGGACGGCGTTGACCACGCTGAAGATGGCGGTGTTGGCGCCAATGCCGAGCGCGAGGGTCACGATGGCGATGACGGTGAAGGCGGGATGTTTGAGCAGTTGGCGGAGGCCGTAGCGAATATCGGTTAGCATAAAGGCGGAGTTAGCGGGTCATTCGGCGGGCAGGGCGGTAGGATTGACGGCGCTGGCACGGCGCGCAGGCAGCCAGCAGGCAACGAGTGCGACGAGTTACAGAACGAGTGAAAGAAGAAGGAACGTGACCGGGTCAGTCGCGCTCCAGTTGTCGCAAATCGGTCGCGGAGGCTGGTCAGCATCATTTTATTCGGAACGCAAAGCTTGCAGCGGGCTGATGCCGGTGGCACGGCGCGCGGGAATGAGGCAGGCGATGAGCGCGACGAGCGTTAACGAAAAAGCGACGGAAAGGAGGAGCAGCGGATTATGCGGCGATATTTCATAGAGCTGCGCCGTGGCGAGCGCGAAAGTGAAGGCGAGCACACGCTCGTCGAAAGTCACTTCGTGAAACCTCGCCACATCTGCCGGACCGAGGGCGACGAGCGCGTCACGGCTCCAGAGCGCGAGGAGAAATCCAAAAAGACCGCCGCAGACCGCGACGATCAGGCTTTCGGTGAGCAACTGTCTGACGATCCGTGCACGCGACGCGCCGACCGCCGCGCGGATGGCAAACTCCCGCGCCCGCGCCGCCCCGCGCGCGGCGAAAAGATTGGCGAGGTTGGCGCAGGCGATGAGGAGGACGAGCGCGACTGCGCCTAACAACAGGGTGAGGTTTTTGCGGTAACCGCCGACCAGATTTTCGAGCAGCGGCCTAACGACTGAGAAAACGCCGGCATTGGTCTCGGCATACTGCTTCTCGAGACGCGCCGCGATCGTTTTGATCTCGGCGCGCGCCTGTTCTACGGTCACGCCCGGTTTCAGCCGGCCCCAACCAAACATCATGGGATGATTGGCCCGGTTCATCCAGCCAGGGTTGTCACTCCGCCGCATGATCGGAAACCAGGCGTCCGTGCCCTGCGGCGACGACATGGCGGGCGGCATTACGCCGATGACAGTCGCAGGCTTGCCATCAAAAATAATGTCGCGCCCGAGCACCTGCCGATCGCGTTGAAAGGCGCGCTGCCAGAGCCGGTCGCTGATGACGATGAGCTGCGGACCGCCGACGCGATCTTCTTCTTCGGTGAAAGTACGGCCGAACTCCGCGGGCAGGCCGATGACCTTGAAAAAGTTTGCGGTCACATAGGCCGCGCCGATCCGCTCCGCTTCGCGGTCCGCGATGCCGCTGAGATTGCGCGAGTCCATACGGGAGACGGCGAGGTTTTCGAAAACGGTGTTGTCGCGCTGCCAATCGAGATAATCGGGAAAGGTGAGGGAGAATTCCTGGGTGCCGTTACTCTCGTGCAACGACATGATCCGTTCCGGTTCCGGGTAAGGCAGCGGCCGCAAGAGCACCGCGTGAATGATGCTGAAGATGGCGGTGTTGCCGCCAATCCCGAGCGCCAGCGTGAGGACGGCGACGAAGGTGAAGCCCGGCGATTTGCGGAGCTGGCGCAGGGCGAAGCGGAGGTCGTTCATAAATCGTTATGTCATTCGGCACGGAGGGCGATCATTGGATCGATGCGCGCGGCCCGGCGGGCCGGGATAAGACAGGCGACAAGCGAAACGGCGCTCAGCGTCAGGAGCGCGCCGAGAAAGATTCCAAAGTGGAGCGAAGGGATACCGAAGAGCAGGTTTTGCATCGCGCGTCCGGTTACCCAGGAGCCGAGCAAACCGAGTGCGCTTCCGGCCGTGAGCAGCCGCAGACCTAACAAGAGAAACTGTGCGCCGATTTGTTCCCGTCGCGCACCCAACGCCATGCGAATTCCGATTTCGCGCGTGCGTTGCGCGACCGCGTAGCTGAGGACGCCGTATGTTCCAATCGCCCCGAGCAAAAGCGCGACGCCGGCGAAAATTCCGGCGAGCAGTGCGGGCGATCGGCGCGACATCAAACTGTCCGCGATGCGCGCATCCATCGAGCGGATGTTATCCAATGCGAGCTGGGGATCTGCCGCACGTACTACCTTTCGTAGCGTTTCGGCAAAGGCTTCCGGACGCTGCGTCGTCCGCGCGACGACGAACACACTATTGTTGTCTCGGTAAGCGAAAGGCAGGTAAACCGCGCCTTGTCCCTGCGGTTCGGTCAGCTCTGCCTGTTTTACCGCGCCGACGACGCCGACAATGGTGAAGAGCTTTGCGTCATCTGTTTCATCCCCCAGAGCGACGCGTTGACCGATCGCGCCACCCCCGCCGTCGCGGGGCCAATACCGCCGCGCAAAATCTTCATCCACCACGCAGACGCGTTCCGAGCGATGGGAATCTTCCGAGGTGAGATAGCGTCCCGCGCGTAGAGGAATGCCGAGGACTGAGAAATAATCGCCGTGGACGGCATAGGAATAATGACCGTGTTGCGATTGACCTGGCCGCGGCACAAAGCCTTGCGGTGTGACCGCGGTTTTACCGGTGTCGCCGCTCAGCGGAATGTTCGTAATCGTGCCGGCGGCGACAACGCCGGGTTGCTGCCGGATGGATTCCAGCAAGCGATCGATGATGCCGACGCGCTTTGGAATAGCGTCCCATGAGATGGTGCACTCGCCGGTGAGGACATGCTCGGCGCGAAAACCGGAAGGAACGGCCATCACTTTTTTCAGGCTCAACCCGAGGAGTGCCGCGCCCGCGAGCAGGACGAAAGCGAGGGCGATCTGCGCGATGATGAAGCCGTGGCGGAGCCGTTGGGTCGCGCGGCTAATCGTGCCGGCGCGCGATTCCGATTGCAGCGCGTTCGCCAGATGACTGCGGAGGTTGAACCAGGCGATCGGCGCAGCGATCGCGATTCCCAGAAAGACCGCGCCGGCGAGGCCGATCGCCGCGAGCCGACCATCAAACGCGATCTGCGCGCCGAGCGGCAGCCGATTCGCGCCCAGGACCTGGAGCAATTGAGTTCCCCACGCGCCCAGCACCAGCCCGAGCGATCCGCCGGCCGCGGTCAGGAGAAGGGTTTCAGTCACGACCTGCCTAACGACATGCCAGCGGGTCGCGCCCATCGCCTGACGGATGGCCATTTCCTTCGAGCGGTCGCTTGCGCGGATGAGCAGAAGATTAACGAGATTGACCGCGCCAATGAGCAGGAGGAAAAACACGCCCGCCTGGAGCAAGAGGAGGGTCGGTCGAATCGACCGCACGTGCTCCGCATGGAGCGGAACCACCAGCGAGCGGAACCCA
>JBBSEO010000148.1:0-6122 GCA_038239645.1 Chthoniobacterales bacterium
GGAACCTGGCGTGAGGAGTGCGTCCTGAAAGCGAGCGAGCTGGTCGCGATCCCAGCGGAAATCGATGTGCTGCAGGCGGCGATGTTGAAGATCAATCCCTTCACCGCCTGGCGATTGCTGCATGATTACGTCACGCTTCGGCCGGGGGAATACATCATTCAGAACGCCGCGAACTCAGGCGCGGGGCAGGCGGTGATCCAGCTGGCGCACGCGCTCGGCTGGAAAACGATCAACGTGGTGCGACGGGCTGAATTGATCGACGAGCTGCGCGCGCTGGGCGGCGATGTGGTCCTGCTGGACGACGATAATTTGCGCGAGGCGGTGAAGGGAACGGAAATACGGCTGGCGCTGAACGCGGTTGGGGGCGAGAGCGCGTTGCGCGTGATGAATTGCCTTTCGCCCGGCGGGACGATGGTGACCTACGGGGCGATGAGTCTGCAACCGCTGCGCATTCCCAACGGCATGCTGATCTTCAAGGATCTTCGATTTCGCGGGATCTGGATTAACAAATTGTACGAAGAATCCACGCCTTCAGAGCGCGCGCAGACCTGGGAAAAACTGATTGCGCTCGCACGGACCGGGAAGTTACGCGCGAAAGTGGCCGCGACCTACCCGCTGGCACAAGTGAAGGAAGCAGTCGCCAAAGCCGCCGAAGGAAAGCGCGACGGAAAAGTCCTCCTGACTTTCTGACCGCCGCGGCGCAAATGAGGGGTCCTCCGCTTCCAAAAGACTAGCGTGCGACGGTCTACTCCCAAAAAGACGGCGCGATGGGTGAACGACGTTCACTCGGGCCTGAACCGGACAAACGTCAGCGCTGTATTTCGGCCGGGGAATGAGAACGAGTTGCGGCGAATTATTCTTCGCGCGGCGGAGGAGAAGGAGCTCATCAGTCTTTCCGGCGGAAGACACGCGATCGGCGGTCAACAATTCGCCACCGGCAATATCTGCATCGACACGCGCTCCCTCGCACGGGTCGTTTCGATCAGAAGACGGGATTGATCGACGTCGAAGCGGGCATTCAATGGCCCGCCCTCATTCGAGCCTGTCTGAAATTGCAGCGCCACAGTCCGCGTCCGTTCGGCATCAGGCAAAAACAAACCGGCGCGAACGCTCTTACCCTCGGCGGCAGTCTTGCCGCCAACGCTCACGGCCGAGGGCTGGCAATGGCGCCATTCATTTCGGACGTCGAATCTTTTCACCTCCTGGATGGAAGCGGCGTCCTTCATCGCTGCGCCAGAAACAAGAACGAAGAATTGTTTCGTCTGGCCATCGGCGGCTATGGCCTGTTCGGAGTCATCACGCGTGTGTGCCTGCGCCTCAGCCCGCGAAAGAAGCTCCGCCGAAAGGTCGAGCTGATCGACGTCGACACCCCACTGCGCGCTCCGAAAAAGCTAACGACTCGGTCTTAGCTCAACATCCTGACACAAGCATACGAGGATCGCAGGGCGGCCTTTGCCGCTTATTCTCAGTATTACGTCTCGACCAACGGCCAAACCTATTGGTCTGATCTTCACCAGCTCAGCCCTTACCTGCCAGACTACGCGCGGCGGTTACGCGCCGCGATCGGCGGTCCGAAGTCCAGTTTGATCATAACCGAACTTTACGTTCCGCGCCCGCGCTTAGCCGATTTCCTCAAGGGCGCGACCAAGCTCTTGCGGCGGAGTGAGACGCCGGTGATTTACGCGACGATTCGGATGATCGAGCAAGATTCCGAGAGTTTCCTGCCGTGGGCTCGCCAGGCCTACGCCTGCGTAATTTTCAATTTACGGGCGGTGCACAGCGTCGGTGGAATCGATCAAGTCCGCCGGGTGCTGCGCAAACTGATCGATTTCGCCCTCGAACGAGATGGCAGTTTCTACCTCACCTACCATCGCTTCGCACGTGCGCGCGCAGATTGAAGCCTGCTATCCCCGTTTCGGGCAATTCCCTGGAGAAGAAAAAGCGGCACGATCCGGGGCAACTTTTTCAGAGCGATTGCTACCGGTACTGGCGCACGCTTTTTGCGCAAGCTAACTAGAAGTAGCTTGGTTCGCGGCTTCCTGCGGCGCCGCTTCCTGCTTGCGTTTGACGAGAGTGATCTGCTTGATCCGGGCGGAATCGTTCGGGCTCCAGGTAGCCACGTCCGGATCGTCCTTGAAGGCGTTGTGGACGAGGCGGCGTTCGTAGGAATTCATCGGCTCGAGCTGAAGCGAACGGCCGGTGGCGCGGACCCGCTCGGCCAGGCCGCGAACGCGCTGGACGATACGGTCTTCGCGCATCGAACGATAGTGCTCGCAATCAACGACGACTTTATTCGCGTCCTGATCCCTTGCCTGGAGGAGACGGTTGAGGAGAAATTGGATCGCTTCCAGGGTGTCGCCATCGCGCCCGATGAGGCGACGACTTTCCTCGGTGTAAAGCTGGAGGACGACGTTGCCGGCTTCGTTCTCGGACTCGGCGATCTCGACCACGAACCCGAGGAACCCCAGGATGGTATCGAGCAATTCCTTGGGCGTCATCGTCGTCGTGCTTTTCCTTTCGAGGGGATTTTCGCCGGCGTCTTGACCGGCACGGTCAGCGGCTGGGTGCGCTGATTGACGTAAAGCTGGAGAACCATGAGCAGGTTGAAGGTGGTATAATACAATGCCAGTGCCGCGGCAAAATTGTAACAGAAAAAGAAGAAGATCAGCGGCATGAACATCATCACCTTCTGTTGCGTGGCGTCGCCGCTCTTGGGCGAAACCTGCATGACCCAGAACTGCGCCGCGCCCATGAAGAGCGGGAGAATGTTGATCGGCCAGCCAAGTCCGGGAATGTGACCAACGGTGTCGGGTTGCGAAAGATCGTGGACCCAGAGGAACTTCGCGTTCCGTAATTCGACCGCCTGGCCGAGCATGCTAAGCAGGCCGAAGAAGATCGGAATTTGTAGCAGCATCGGGAGACAACCGCCGACCGGATTGACGCCGTGCTCTTTGTACATCTTCATCACTTCCTGGTTCATCCGCGTCGGATCGTCCTTATATTTCTCCTTGAGCGCCTGCATCTTCGGGCCGAGCGCCTGCATCTTGCGCATCGATTTGGTGGAGGCGTTCTGCAGCGGCCAGAGGACGCCGCGGATGATGATGGTCAGAACCACGATGGCGACGGCGTAGTTGCCCAGCCAACTGTGGAGCAGGTTCATGAAATTGAGGAGGAACTGGCTGACCAATTTCCAAAGACCAAAGTTCATGATCTCGGCTTGGTTGCGGTCCATGGCGGCGAGGCGGGCGTAAAGTTTCGGGCCGGCGTAGATTTCGAACTTGAGGGTCTTGGTCTCGCCGGGGGCCAAATCGAGCGGTGGCAAGCCCATCGCGCCCTCAATCGAGTAGGTGGTAACCGAGCCGTTCTTGCCGGATTCGGTCCGTTGGCCCCAGATGTCGGTCGCCTGAAAATTCAGCGGCGTAACGAGCGTGGCGAAAAATTGATTGGTCACGCCCGCCCATTCCGCGCCGGCCTTGAAAGCTTCGTTGTAGGACGGTTGGGCCGCGCGTTTTTGCACGCCGACGAGCGGGTAATTCTGCGCCGCAAACCAATTCACATCGATGCTCTTGGCTCCGCCATTGATGCACCAGGCGAGACGGGTGTAGGTCGGGTAGTCGTTCCCGTGCTGAGGAGTCGCGTTGCCGAGAGTGACGAACGCAGTTGGAAGTCGGAGCGGGGCGGCACCCGTATTCGTCAGGTCGACGTCGAGATTTACGACGAAATTGTCCTTGGGCAGCGGCTTGGCGGGAAGACGGAACGTCTTTCGTGTGGTTACGTGTTGCGCGTCCGTCTGGGTGTATTGAACCGCTCCGTCCGCCGTGCGCGCGAAGGAAAACTCCGGCAGATTCGTCGACTGCGGCTCGGTCACGATTGCCGCGATCGGGAGGCGATCGTTGCCGTTGAGGGTGACGTTGCCGCCCGTGCTCGCGACGTGGTTCAAAAGGACGGCTTCGTTGATGCCACCGCCGCGATTTGTCAGGCGGAGCTCGACGTCCTTGTTACGCAAAGTCTCGATTCGTTCGGCGAAGCCCATCGGCGTCGCGGTGGATGACGGAGCGGGCGGTGCCGCCGTAGTCGTGAGGGCGGGAGTTGCCGAGGCCGAGGCTGAGGCCGGGCTTAAGGAGGCCGGCGGAACTGGGGTGGCGGCGACCGGCGACGGAGCGAGAGCGCGCTGCTTGGAGACGTAAACTTCCCAGCCGACGAGCCCGAGCACGCAAAAGATAATGATAACCCAACCGGTCCGATCCATTGTCTCAGGCCTGGGTTATTTGCCGCGCAGCGGAATCGGATCGAGTCCGCTCCCGCCCCACGGATGGCAACGCAGCAGCCGACGGCTGGCGAGCCACAACCCGCGGCGCACGCCGAATTCGTCGACCGCCTGGAGACAATATTCCGAGCAAGTAGGCGAAAAACGGCAGCCCGATCCACCGAGCATCGCCAGCAAAGGCGAGAGCGTGACTTGGTATAAACGGATGAGAATGCGGACGATTGCGCGCATCAGGGCGCTAGGATAGAAGCGCGGCGGGCGAGGCGCAACCAGTCATCTTCCAACATGGCGGCGGTGGAGCGCGCGGCCCGCGGTGAAGCGATTACGACCAGCCAGAATCCGGGAATTAACTCGTGCTGATGACGCCGAAAGATTTCCCGGAGTAGTCGTCGGGTGCGATTTCGCGCCACGGCCTGTCCCACGCGTTTCGAGGTAATGAGTCCGAGACGCGAAGCCGGCTCATCAGTCCGCAGAAGGCCAAAGGTCAGCAATTCCCCGCGAAAGGAGCTGCCTTCGCTCCGCACGCGTTGGAATTCGGCGCTGGCCGTGAGGCGGCGCGAGCGGGGAAACCGGAGCCGCGGCATGGCCAATTCTAATCGCTGGGCCTTCAGTACAGCAAAAGTCTTCCCGCAGAATGACCCGCGGGAAGACTCGCTGAAATTCTCGACGTAACGACTACGGAGTCGGCGAAGAGGTCGTGGTCGTCGTGGTCGAATCCGAGCTCGTGCCAGGCGATGACGTCACCGTCGTGCTGCTGCTGCTGCTGGACGAAGTTCCGCCAGCCGGGGTTGGGTTCACCACGGTGGTGTTGTTCTCGGTCTTCCTATCCGCCGCAGGTGTTACCGTCTCCGATTTTTGCTCACAAGCCGCGAGCAACGCGGCGCCAGCCAGTATACAAATGATTTTTTTCATAGGTTGAATGCCCATTGTGGGTCACCCACAGATTCGACGCAAGAAAGGATTTCGGCCTTACCGCAAAGCAAATTTTTCCCGCACGCGCTTTTAGAAGACGGGCTCAACCGCGAGACCATGCGCATCGCCAACAGCCTTGATTGTGAGTTTTCCGTCACGCGTATTTACACCGCCGAGCAAGGCCGGTTGTTTTTCGCACGCGCCTTTCAAGCCGAGGTCAGCGAGCAATTCCACATAGCGCGCAGTGGCATTGCTCAAAGCTTGCGTCGACGTGCGCGCATAAGCTCCCGGCATGTTCGCGACGCAATAATGCGTGACCCTTTCCTCCACATAGACCGGATCGTGATGCGTGGTGGCACGCGAAGTTTCCGCGCAGCCGCCCTGATCAATCGCGATATCCACAAAGACGCTGCCCGGTTTCATTCGCCGCAGCAACTCGCGCGTGACCAGCTTCGGCGCCTTCGCCCCGGGGACCAGCACCGCGCCGATGAGCAGATCGGTTGCGGGCATCAATTCGGTCAGGTTCCCTTCGTTGGAGTATAGCGTCTTCACCTTGGGCATCGTCAGATCAAGGAAGCGCATTCGTTCGCCGTCGAGTTCGAGAATGGTGACGTCCGCTTTCAATCCCAGCGCCATCCGTGCGGCGTTGACGCCGGAAGTTCCGCCGCCGATCACCACCACATTTCCTGGCAGAACGCCCGGCACGCCGCCGAGCAACACGCCGCTGCCGCCATTGTGCTTCGCTAAATAATACGCGCCCATCACCACCGACATCCTCCCGGCAATTTCGCTCATCGGCTCGAGCAGTGGCAGTTTGTTCCCGACTTGGATCGTTTCGTAGGCCACGCCGGTGACGCCGGATTTCAGCAGCGCTTCGGTCAATGGTTTGCTCGCCGCCAGATGCAGATAGGTAAAAAGAATCTGCCCGCGCCGGAGCACTTCA
>JBBSEO010000149.1:0-6119 GCA_038239645.1 Chthoniobacterales bacterium
ACTTTCGACCATGTCGTCGATGAGTTGGAAAAAATCGGGGCCAGCACACCGGATCTTCGCCACGTTTTCCTCAGTCACATTCATCTTGATCACGCCGGTGCGGCCTGGCGTTTCGCCGAGCATGGCGCGCAAATTTACGTGCATCCGCGCGGCGCGGCGCACCTGATTGATCCGACAAAGCTGATCAATTCCGCGACGAAAATTTTCGGTGGCGAAATGAAAACGCTCTGGGGTGAAATTCGGCCGATTCCCGCCGGAAGCGTCCGCGTCCTGGAGGATAACGAGACCGTTCGCCTTGGGCAGTTGGAGATTCGCGCGCTCTCCACTCCCGGGCACGCGAATCACCATCACGCTTACACGTGGGAGGACAATTTGTTCGGCGGCGATATCGCCGGCGTGCGCATTAGGAACGGGCCTCCCGTCCCACCATTTGTCCCACCGGAACTCGATGTCACCGCGTGGGTTGAATCGATCGATCGTCTGCGGCGCCTCGAATTGCGTCAGCTTTATCTTCCACATTTCGGAAAAGCGACGGGCGCGCTCTCCGATCATTTCGATCAACTGGAGAAACGAGTCGAAGGCTGGGCGAATTGGTTTCGCGACCGTTTGCGCGCAGATGCGAGCGAGATCGATTTGCGCCCGGAATTCGCCGCGAAACTCGCCGACGAGGTCGAGCAACACGGCGCCTCCAAGGAAAACGCGCGCGATTATGAATTGGCCGACCCCAGTTTCATGGCCGTCACTGCAGCGATCCGCTACTGGCGGAAAAAATTTCCTGAGGAATTCGAAAAAAATTCGCCGAACATGGAAACCTCTGCGCATCCTGATTCGAAATAGAAGAGTTCGGCTGGAACCGTCTCCGACACTTCGCGCGCTATGATGCCGTACGAATATACCTACGACCCGACCACGCCTGACGAGGCGGAGGCGCTCGACGACGCATTGATGTTCGGCAGCGCGGTCACGCGGCGAAGATTCCTTCTCCAGGTCGCCGCCGCCGGTGCTGCGGTCACGCTCGGCCCGCGCTTTGTTACTCTCGCCCGGGCCGCGACTGCAGAAGCTTCCAAGACGGCCGTCGCACCCGCCGTTACCACTTCCGTCCACCTGAAAATCAACGGGAAAGACGTAGCGCTCGATGAGGTCGATACTCGGACAACGCTGCTCGATCTTCTCCGCGAAACACTGCACCTTACCGGCTCAAAGAAAGGCTGCGATCACGGGCAATGCGGCGCCTGCACGGTTCTGATCAATGGTCGCCGGGTCAATTCCTGTCTCAGCCTCGCGATCGTGAACGACGGCGCGGAGATTACCACCATCGAAGGTCTGGCGACGGGCGATCAGCTTCACCCGGTGCAGGCCGCATTCATCGAGCACGACGGTTTTCAATGCGGCTATTGCACGCCGGGACAGATTTGTTCCGCAGTCGCGTGCATCAAGGAAGGTCACACCAAAAGCGACGACGAAATTCGCGAGTGGATGAGCGGCAACATCTGCCGCTGCGGGGCTTATCCGAACATCGTCGATGCCGTGAAAAAGGCCGCGGGAGCGAGCGCATGAATCCGTTTTCCTACTCGCGCGCGACCGATCCTCAGGCTGCAGTTACGGAAATCGCCGGCAAACCGTCGGCGAAATTTCTCGGCGGCGGCACCAACCTGATCGATCTGATGAAGATGGGCGTGGAAACGCCGCCTCATCTGATCGACGTCAATCGTCTCGCACTCGCACAGGTCGAAGAATTGCCGAATGGCGGCGGCGTTCGCGTTGGCGCGCTCGTCCGCAATTCCGATCTGGCCGAGCACGCGCTAATCAAGCAGCGCTATCCGGTGCTGAGCGAAGCGCTCCTCGCCGGCGCCAGTCCGCAACTGCGCAACCTCGCTACCACCGGCGGCAATCTTTTGCAGCGGACCCGCTGCTATTATTTTTACGACCCCGCTTTTCCGCAATGCAACAAGCGCAACCCCGGCAGCGGTTGCGGCGCGCTTCACGGATACAATCGCGTCCACGCCATTCTTGGCCAAAGCGAGCAATGCATCGCCACGAATCCCAGCGACATGAATGTGGCGCTGGCCGCACTCGATGCTGTCGTCCAAGTCCAGGGATCCAATGGACCGCGCTCAATTCCGATCGCCGATTTCCACCGCCTGCCTGGCGATACGCCGAACGTGGACACAAATCTTCGGCCGGATGAGTTAATCACCGCAGTCGACCTGCCCGCGATCGCGTTCGCAACGCGCTCGCATTATCTGAAAGTGCGCGACCGCGCGAGCTACGCTTTCGCTTTGGTCAGCGTCGCGGCCGCGCTCGAAATGGAAGGTGGCCAGATCAAATCCGCCCGCATCGCGCTCGGCGGTGTGGCGCATAAACCGTGGCGCGCGCAAAAGGCGGAAGCCGTGCTCGCCGGGAAAAACGCCGACGAACAAACCTTTCGCGCCGCGGCCGAGGCCGAGATGGCCGCGGCCAAGGGTTACGCGCACAACTCTTTTAAAATCGAGCTGGCCAAACGGGCAGTGATCAGCGCCCTGACCACCGTCGCAAAAATGGCGTGATGAAAACCGGAACGAACTTCTCCTCGACGATTTGAGTATGGCCGAAACCAATCTTCTCGGACCAGCGCGCGATCGGGTCGACGGCCGGCTCAAGGTCACCGGTGCGGCCAAATACGCGGTCGAGTTCGAGGTGCCGAAATGCGCCTACGCGGTGCCAGTCGAAAGCAATATCGCGAGCGGGAAAATCGCCAGCATCGATTCGAGCGCGGCGCGATCGATTCCGGGCGTGCTCGCAGTTTTGACGCGTGAGAACGCGCCCAAACCCAAAGAACCGTCAAAGCCATTAATCGGCGCTCAGCTCCAGGGCATTCGCAACGAAGAACGCCTGCCGTTGAGTGACGACGAGGTTCATTACGCCGGCCAATACGTCGCGCTCGTCGTGGCGGAGACGATCGTCCAGGCCCAGCAGGCGGCCGGTCTGGTTCGCGTCAATTATCAAATCACCGATTCCGTTTTGACGATGGAGGCCGCGGAGAAAAGCGCGAAGCAGCCGAAAAAGAACTACAACGAAAAGGTGCAGGTGAACAAAGGCGACGTCGCCGCGGCGCTCGGCGATTCCGGCCTAACGAAAATTGAGCAAACCTATTTCACCCCGACCGAGACGCACAATCCGATGGAGATGTCGGGCACGATCGCGGTCTGGGAAGCGGAGGACCGGCTGACGCTTTACGACGCGACGCAATTTGTCAAAGGAGCGCAGAGCGTGCTCGCGCGTTCCTGGAATTTGCCGCAGGAAAATGTGCGCGTGATTTGCCCCTTCGTCGGCGGCGCCTTCGGCTGCAAGGGCGCGATCTGGCCGCACGTCTTGCTGGCGGCGATGGCCGCGAAAGCGACAGGTGTCCCGGTAAAATTTCATGTCTCGCGCAAGGCCATGTTCACCGGGACCGGCCATCGCACGCCGACGCGGCAGAAAATTTCGCTCGCCGCTTCCAGCGACGGAAAATTGAAAGGCATGCTGCACGTCAGTGAAACGCTCACTTCGACGGTCGGTCAATTTACCGAGTCGTGCGGCGCGCGCTCGACGGCTTTGCTTTACGAAAGTCCGGCCATTCGCGTCGAAGAGACGGTTTACCCGGTCAATGTCGCGACGCCGACCTTCATGCGCGCACCGGGTGAATGCCCCGGCACCTATGCGCTCGAGTGCGCGATGGACGAGCTCGCGATCGCGCTCAAGCTCGATCCGGTGCAGCTCCGGATGCTCAATCACGCCGACAATCATCCGACGAAAAATGTGCCCTTCAGCGCGAAGCATTTGAAAGAGTGCTACCGGATGGGCGCGGAACGATTCGGCTGGGCCAAGCGCAATCCACAGCCGGGCTCGATGCGCGATGGTCCGCTTTTAATCGGCTGGGGAATGGCGACGAAAACGTATCCCGCTCACAAAATCGTGGCGGCGGCGAAAGTCTCCTATCGCCTCGACGGCACGACGACCGTGCAATGCGCCACCCATGACCTTGGCACCGGCGCCTACACTGCCTTCACCGAAATTTCGGCGGAGCAGCTCGGCGTTCCCTTCGAGAAAGTAAAATTCGAACTGGGCAACTCGGACTACCCTTACGGACCGGTCGCGGGCGGCTCGAATTCCACCGCCACCGTCGGCACCGCCTTGCATGAGGTGGCGGGGATTTTCCATAAATCGTTAGCTGAAATCGCGGTCAAGGATTCCAGGTCGCCCCTCTTCAAGCAAAAGGTCGATGACATTGGGATGGCGGCGCCGGGGCGGATCGGTCTGCGCAGCGACAGTGCGAAGTCGGACAGTTATGACGAAATCCTCCGGCGCGCCGGGCGCGATTCGTTTGAGGTCGAGAGCAAACTCGGGCTGCCGCAGGAGAATAAGAAATTCGCCTTCCAATCCTTCGGCGCCGATTTCGTGGAAGTGAAAATCGACCCGTTGCTCCCGAAAGTGAACGTGACCCGCGTGGTCAGCGTGATCAACGGTGGCCGGATCGTGAATGCCAAAACCGCCCGCAGCCAGATCATTGGTGGCGTGGTCATGGGCGTGGGAATGGCGCTGCTGGAAGAGACCGCCTACGACCCGTTCACCGGACTTCCCGCGACGCGTAACCTCGCGGATTATCACGTGCCCGTGAACGCGGACATTCCGATGATCGACGTCAGTTTCGTCGGCGAACCCGACTTCGAATTTAATCCCATCGGCTGTCGCGGCATTGGTGAAATTGGAATTACTGGCATCGCGGCGGCCGTGGCGAACGCGGTTCATCACGCCACCGGCAAACGCGTTCGCGATTTGCCGATCACGCCGGATAAATTGCTCACGTAGGGTCGCGCGTGAAAGAAATTCGCGACCTCGTTCGGCTGTTCGAAATGCATGCGAAGAGCCGCTTTGCGCTCGCCACCCTGGTGCGGGCCCGCGGCTCGACCTATCGGCGGCCGGGCGCGCGCATGCTGATTTGCGAAAACGGACCGAGCTCGGGATCCCTCAGTGCCGGTTGCCTCGAGGAAGAAGTCGCGCGGGAAGCGAGTCGTGTCATCGCGACCGGAGAACCAATGCTGCTCAACTTCGACACGCGCCTGCGTTTCGGGTGCGACGGCGCGATTGAAGTTTTCCTCGAGCGCGCCGAGACCGTGTTCCTGAACGAGTTGCGCCGACATTTGATCGGGCGCGAAGAAATTTCGCTCGTGACAAATTTCTCGGGCGATCGCCCGCACCGCACGCGTTTCGGCTTCGACGCGGACAAATCCGATTTTTCCCAGATCATTCCGCCGCCGATCCAGTTGCTGCTCGTCGGCGATTTTCCCGACAACAAGCCGCTGCGCGCTTTCGCCGAGGCTCTCGGCTGGAGCGTCCTCGAGGCTCGCACCATTGCGGAAATCCCCGACAACCTCGATCAACGCACCGCCGCGATGGTGAAGACGCACCATTACGGGCGTGACTTTGCCGCCTTGCAAAAATTGCTGCCGCTCGGTCTGCCCTACGTCGGGTTGATCGGACCGCGCGCGCGCCGCGACCAGTTGCTCCACACCTTGCTCGAACAAGGTTTCGCGCTCGACTCCGAGTTGTTCGCTCCCGCCGGATTCGACCTCGGCGCCGAGACGGCGGAGGAAATTGCGCTGGGCGTGATCGCGGAGATTCAAATGACTTTCGCCGCCGGCACGGGCGAATCGTTGCGCGATCGCCGCGCGCCGATCCACGCCAACATCGCGCCGCCGCACGCCGCGCCATGGGTGACCTGGGCGCATTGATCCTGGCCGCTGGAAATTCCAGCCGCCTCGGGCAACCAAAGCAGTTTCTCAAAATTGGTGGGGAAACATTGTTGAACCGCTCGATCAGGACCGCCGCGGAAGCTGGTTGCGCGCCGATTGTCATCGTCAGTGGCGCGGTTCAGATCGAGGAAATGATCGCGGATCCTCAACCAATCGTTGTCCTGAACGAAAACTGGGCGCGAGGCATGGGCACTTCAATCCGCGCCGGTTTGCGTGCAGCCACGCTTCAGCATCCGAACCTGGGCGCGATCGTGATCCTGAGCTGCGATCAACCGCAGGTGCGGGCGGAAACAATTCTCGCGCTCAAGGCCGAGTGCGACCGAACGAACAAGCCGATTGTCGCGTCCC
>JBBSEO010000150.1:0-6083 GCA_038239645.1 Chthoniobacterales bacterium
CTCGAAACCGCGAAGGGAAAAGTGGGCGTGATCAACGTTCAATGCCGCACTTTCATGCTCCCAATTCTCGATAATCCCTTTCCGGCGGTGCAGGCGGCCGTGGAAAAAATGCGTGAGGAAACCCGCGTCATTTTCGTCGACGTCCACGGCGAGACGACGAGCGAAAAAATTGCGGTGGCGCGCTTTCTTGATGGCAAGGTTTCGGCGGTCATCGGCACCCACACCCATGTCCAAACCGCGGACGAACAAATTTTTCCCGGCGGCACCGCGTTTCTCTGCGATGCCGGGATGTGCGGCCCGGTGAATTCAATCCTGGGTCGCGCCGTCGAACCAATTGTGCAGCGTTTCGTTTCGAATCTGCCGGCGCCATTTCCGGTGGCCGCAGGCGAAGTGCGTCTGCGGGGAGCTTGCGTGCGGATAGATGAGCAGACGGGACGGGCGCAGGAAATTACGCGGGTGGATGAGCCGGTGCCGCAAAACATCGTGCCGGCAGAGTCCAAGGGGGTTCCAATAAACGAATATTCACAAACGGGCGGTTGACACCCGCTGAAGCATCGGCGGAAATGTCAGTCCCGTAGATTTTGGCACATGCGTTATACAAAAATACTCACAGCAGGCCTGATCGCCTCGTTCGCCGCCGTGGCAACGATGCGCGCGCAGGGGAATGCCGAAGGCGCGCGCCTTTCGAAGGAAGGCGTGGAAGCAGCGAAGGCGAAGGATTGGACCAAGGCCGTCGAGAGTTTTCGCGGAGCGGTTAAGGCCGAGCCGGAAGACAAGAAAAATTCCGACAATCTTGCGATCGCGCTTCTGCAACGGGCGACAGTTTCGCTCGGCAAAAAAGACTATGACGGCGCGATTAATGATTTGAACGAGGCGCTTAAGATCAAGCCGGACGACGCGATCTCTCACCGCTCGCGCGCCTACGCCCACCTCGCAAAATCCGACTGGCAAAATGCGCTGAAGGATTACGATTTCGTGGTGGAAGCGATGAAGAGCGACGTCGAGCCGCGGGAACGTCGTGCCTTTGTCGAGATGCAGTTGAAGGAATACGACAAGGCGATCGCGGATTACAACGAGATCATCAAGACGAAGCCGAAAGAGGCGCGTTACTACGCGCTGCGGGCGCGCGCCTTGCAGTTAAAGGATGACAACAAGGCCGCGCTGGCCGACACCGACAAAGTCCTGCAGCTTGATCCGAACAATGCCGAGGCGCAGGCGATGAAGAAGTACCTCACGGCGAAGTTGAACCCGGGCCCGGCGCCGGTAGTCATCCCCTCAGGGCCGATTGCCCGCCCGAGCGGTACGCCGGCAAAACCGAGTTCGACGCCAAAGCCCTAGGCGACGAGCAAAAGTTTACCTCTTACGCGGCCCGTCCGTCTGTTGCTTTGCCCACGTATCGCGCAGCGCGATGGTGCGGTTGAAGACGGGCTGGCCGGGCACGGAATCGGAATCAAGGGTGAAATACCCCAGGCGTTCGAACTGAAATCGATCGCCGATCTTCGCGAGCGAGAGCGAAGGTTCGCAGCGCGCGGTCACTTCTTTCAGAGAGTCAGGGTTAATGAATTGCTTGAAGTCGCCCCCGTCGGCATCCGGTTCCGGAAGGGTAAACAGACGGTCGTAGAGCCGGACCTCAGCGGCGATACTCTCGGGCGCGCTCACCCAATGAATCGTGCCTTTTATCTTCCGATTGGAAGTCGCGCCCCCTGATTTACTCTCGAGATCGGCGGTGCATCGCAGCTCGGAAATTTTTCCGGCGGCATCCTTCGCTACTTCGTCGCACTTGATGATGTAAGCATACTTCAACCGAACCTCGCCCCCTGGTTTTAGCCGAAAATATTTCGGCGGCGGATTTTCCATGAAGTCCGCCGCGTCGATGAAGATTTCCCGGCCAAACGGAACCGGGCGTGTCCCGGCATTTTCGTCCTCGGGATTATTCACCGCGGTCAGATCTTCTTTTTTTCCTTCGGGATAATTGGTGATCACCACTTTCAGCGGTTCGAGCACGGCCAGCCGGCGCGGCGCGGTCTTGTTCAGATCTTCTCGAATTGCGTGTTCGAGCACCGCCAGCTCCGTCATGCTGGGATACTTGGTGATGCCGATGTTGTAAGCGAAATGGCGGAGCGCCGCTGCGGTGACGCCGCGCCGACGCAGACCGGCAATCGTGAGCATGCGCGGGTCATCCCAGCCGCGGACATTATTCTCGTTCACCAGCTGAATCAGCTTTCGCTTGCTCATGACGGTGTAGGTGAGATTCAGCCGCGCGAATTCGTATTGATGCGGACGCGGCGTGGGCAGCTCCAGTGCATTCAGGATCCATTCATAAAGCGGCCGATGGACCTCGAACTCGAGCGTGCATACCGAATGACTGATCCCCTCGATGTAATCGCTCAGAGTGTGCGCCCAGTCATACATCGGATAAATGCACCAGACGTTGCCGGTGTGGTGATGGCTGGCGTGGCGAATGCGATACAGAACCGGATCGCGCAACCAAACATTGGGCGAACTCATGTCGATGCGCGCGCGCAACGTTCGGGCGCCATCGGGAAATTCGCCCGCCTTCATTCGCGCGAGCAGATCGAGATTTTCCTCCACCGAACGCGAGCGTTCCGGGCTCTCCTTGCTCAGCCGGCGATACTCGTCCGTTTGTTCCGGCGGCATATCGCAGACATAGGCGAGGCCCCTGCGCGTCAATGCCACCGCATATTCGTAAAGCTTCGGGAAATAATCCGAGGCATAGAGTGGTGCGCCGCCGAGATTTTTATCCCCCCAGCCATCGATCAGCCAGCGCACATCGGCAAGAATGGAATCGACGTATTCGGTTTCCTCTTTTGTCGGATTGGTGTCATCCATCCGGATGTTGCAGATGCCATCGAACTCGCGGGCGAGACCGAAATTGAGGCAGATCGACTTGGCGTGACCGATGTGGAGATAACCGTTGGGCTCGGGCGGAAAGCGCGTGACGATGCGTTTGTCCTTTCCGCTCGCGACGTCGCTGGCCACGATTTCGCGAATGAAATCGGAGGGCGCAGGTTTGTCGATGGGCTCGTTCATCAGCCGCGGAAACTAGCAAAGCGTTGAAAGAAATCTATACCATCGAGGATTTGCGGGCGTGGCGCGCTGGCGGGCCGGAGCGCGAGATTCGCCTCGGGGTGGTGGGTGATCCGGTAGCGCATTCACTCTCGCCCGCGATGCAGAACGCGGCGTTGCAAGCGCTGGGAATCGACGCGCGTGACGCGGCTTTTCAGGTGCGCGCCCCCGAGCTCGCGGAGGCCATGGCAGCGTTCCGTGCGCTCGGATTTTTGGGACTCAATGTGACTGTGCCGCACAAAGTCGCAGCCTTGCGCTTGGTCGATGAAGTCGATCAACTCGCCGCGAAAATCGGCGCGATCAACACGATCGCGTTTCGCGATGGAAGATCGATTGGATCGAACACCGATGCCCCAGGTTTTTCGCGCGCCGTCCGCGAGGTTTTTGGTCGGGCACTCGGCGAAATGCGCGTCCTGATCATGGGCGCTGGCGGCGCCGGTCGAGCCATTGCTTTTCAATGCCGAAGGGAATGCTGCCCGGAGATTTTGATCGGGAATCGTTCTTCCGAGCGCGCGAAAACCTTGGCGGACGAGCTGAAGGCGAAAGCCCTTCCGTGGGACGAAATGTCAAGAAATGCGCGCGAGGTTGATCTCGTTGTGAACGCGACGCCGCTCGGTCTTGGTGCCGCCGATGTATCTCCGATCGTCACGCCGGAATATCTCAGTGGCCGATACGTTTTCGACATCGTGTATGGGGCACATGAAACAGCGCTGGTGAAACAGGCCAAAGCGCATGGCGCCAGGGCGACCGATGGCCGAGCAATGCTGCTGCACCAGGGCGCACTCGCGTTCGCGCAATGGTTTGGCCTCGAGCCGCCGCTCGAAGTCATGCGCGCCGCGTTGCGATCCTAGGAATTTTCGCGCGCCATTTCCTGCCCGCGTTTGGTCGCCGCTTCCACTGCTTTGGCCAGCACTTCCTCGATTCCGCCTTGGTGCATCACCTTCAAACCGGCGGCGGTCGTTCCACCGGGCGTCACCACCATCTTGATCAAATCGTGCGGCGATTTTCCGGTCGCGATCATCATTTCCGCGGCGCCGCGCGTCATTTGCGCCGACAATCGCAGGGCGGCGTCGGCGGTCAGCCCCACTGCTTCGCCGCCGCGCGCCAGCGCTGCGATTATCGCATAGACAAAAGCGGGTCCGCTGCCCCCGAGCGCGGTGACCGCGTCAATCTGAGCATCCGCCACCTCGACCGCGACCCCGATTTTTCCAAAGGCCGCCCGCAATTTCCTGGCGTCCTCCTTGGTGGAACGTGATCCGGGCGCGATGGCCGTCGCGGCCTGCGCGATCAGCGCAGGTGTGTTTGTCATCACGCGCATGACGCGGGCCGCGGTGACCGATTCCATTTGATCAATGCGAATGCCGGCCGCGAATGAGACCACGAGCCGGTCGCCGAGATCACCGAGATCGCGCAGGACGGGCAGCACCATTTGCGGTTTCACTCCCAGAAAAATCGTCGCCGCCAGGCGCGCAACGTCCGCATTTTCAGTCGTGACCGCGATTCCGGAATCGCGCTCAAGTTCCGCGCGCATGTCCGCGTTTGGCTCGCTCGCGATTACCGCCCCCGGTGCACAAACTTTCTTCCGGAGAAAACCGCGGATGACCGAGCCCGCCAGTTTCCCCGCACCGATAAATCCAAATTCGTATTCGCTCATCGTTCGTCTGCGCGGATATTAGTTCGTGGTTAGTGCCGGAGTAAACTACGGGCTCGATCTTGCCGCCGACATCGCGGAACTGAAACGCGAACGGAACGCGGTCATTCTCGCGCACAATTATCAGGTGGCGGAAATCCAGGAGATCGCCGATTTCGTGGGCGACTCCCTCGGCCTCAGCTTCGAGGCGAAGAAAACGGACGCCGACGTCATTCTTTTTTGCGGGGTCCATTTCATGGCGGAAACGGCCAAGATTATAAACCCGGCGAAGACAGTGATTTTGCCCGACCTGGACGCGGGCTGTTCACTCTCGGAGTCGTGCCCGCCCGAAGCGCTCGACGCGTTCCTGAAAAAGAACGCGGCGAAAAATTATTACGTCATCGCCTACATCAATTGCAGTGCCGGGGTGAAAGCGTTGAGCGACGTCATTTGCACCAGCGGCAACGCCGAAAAAATCGTCCAGGCCGCGCCGCCCGAGCGCAATATTCTCTTCGTCCCCGATCAAAATCTCGGCAGCTGGGTGATCGAGCGGACGGGCCGGCCGATGGATCTGTGGCAGGGCAATTGTTACGTGCACGTCGAATTCACCGCGCGGAGCATCTCAAAAATCCGCGCGGAATATCCCAACGCGCCGCTGGTCGCGCATCCTGAATGCACCGTCGCGGTCCGGATGCTCGCCGATGAAGTGTGTTCGACGGAAAAGATGGTTACGTTTTGCCGGAATTCGCCCGCGGACACGATCATCGTCGTGACCGAAGCGGGGATGCTGCATCGACTCGAGCGCGAAATTCCCGGGAAGAAATTCATTCCCGGACCAACGGAACATTGCGCCTGTGCCGAGTGCCGCTTCATGAAGAAAAACACGCTGGAGAAAGCGTTTAACGCGCTGCGTGATTTGAGCCCGGAAATTATTTTGCCCGAACCGCTCCGCCAGCGCGCTGAACTTCCGATCCTGCGCATGCTCGAGCTGAGCAAGTGAGGCGAAGTCTTCACTTGTCACCCGGCGCGCTTCACTTTTCTATTGCGCCCGATGCAGCGGTTCCTCCTCGCGATCATTGTTGTCCTGGCGGCGCTGTTGCTGGCGCGCGAGCCGGTGGTCGCACACGCGGACGATTTGTTTCTCACCTGGCTGCTGCGTAACACCGCGCCGCAGGCCTCCCCCGTGCCGATGCTCGTGGTAGAGGTCAATCCCGTGGGCACCGAGGCGGCGGCGCCGCAACCGATTCGACCGGTCAGTAGTGGAATTTCGCCGCTGGAGTTTGCGCTCTTTCTCCAGGCGACCGCGGAATTCAAGCCGAGCGTCGTCGCGATCGAACCGCTGCTGCGCTGGCGCGAAGGGCAGAAA
>JBBSEO010000151.1:0-6062 GCA_038239645.1 Chthoniobacterales bacterium
CTGATAAAACCACGTGTCGCAGGATTCGGTCAGCGCCTGGACGAAATTCAACGGACCGCGCTCCGATTTTTTCCAATTGTGGAATGTGATCCCACCAATCGTTAGCGCTGGCATGCAATCAAACTCCTCGCTCGAGGTCACTGCCCCGCTTTCCAGCGCGGCGATTCCGACCGCGACCTTGAAAGTCGAGCCCGGCGGATACGAAGAACGAAAGGCGCGGGGAAGCAGCGGAATGTTCGGATCGTCCTGCAGTTCCTTGAATTTCTCCGCCGAAATTGCCGGAATGAAAGCGTTCGGATTGTAGCCGGGGTAACTGGCGAGCGCGAGCACGTCGCCGTTGTTCGGATCCATAATCACGATCGCGCCCCGTTTTGCTTTCGCTTCGAGCGCCTTCTCCGCCAGTTCCTGCAAATGCAGGTCGAGGGTCGTGACCACGGTGTGCCCGGGGACGGGCGGCGTGTCGATTTTCTCCGACGTCTTCCGGCCGTCCTTGTCGAACGTCATTTTGAAGTTGCCGTGACGCCCGGTCAGCATCGCATTGAAGGTTTGCTCGAGGCCTTCGCGACCTTCTGTTTCCGGCCAGAGCGTCTCGTGGTTATCAATCATCCCGTCAGGATTTCGCCCGGTCCGTCCGCTGTAACCGACGATCTGCCCGGCAATTTTTCCCTGCGGATAGATTCGCAGATAAACTCCGCGCAACGTCAGTTCCGCGGGCAGCTTGTCCTTGATCGCGTCCAGCTCTTCGCCGCTCAAATTCGTCGCGATCTCCAGCGGCAGAATGCCGCGGTTATGATAATGCTTCACGATCAGCTCGTTTGGCAACGTGATCGAACGCTTCAGTAACCTGGAGGCTTTCGCGACCTGTGCGCGCGCGAATTCGACCGCCTGCGCGTCGCTAAATTCGAGCGGCGTCGGAAAAAGAATGCCGAGATTGTAGCTCAGGCGATTCTGCGCCAGCGGCGCGCCGTTGCGATCGACGATCTGTCCACGCGGCGCCGGAATATCGAGAACGTAAGTGCGCGCCTGTTTTTGCGTTTCGAAGGTCGGCGCAATTTCTTCTTCGACCGCGTTTGCCGCCGGCGACGCCGATGCGGAAGGCGAAGCCGGGGGCGATGGCTCTTCCGCCGCGCCATTTCGTAGCGCGAACGCGAGCAAACTCAGCACGAGTATTTTTCTCAACTCCATCAGACGGGAAAGCGCACTGTGCGAGCGTTTCAATGTTGCTGCAAGAATCGGTGCACATCCTCCGCGAGTTTGCGCCCGATTCCTTCCGTGCCCGCGATTTCCTCCACGCTCGCTTTGCGCAGACGTTTCACCGAACCAAATTCGCGCAGCAGTAAATTTTTCCGGTTCTGACTCACGCCCGGACAATCGTCGAGAATGCTTTCGCCGATCCGTTTTTTCATCAGCAGTTGATGATAGGTGTTGGCGAAACGATGCGCTTCGTCGCGAATGCGCTGGAGCAAGCGAAGCGCCCCGGAATCTTCCGGCAAACGCAACGGCAGCGCCCGCCCCGGCCGATAGATTTCCTCGTATTCTTTCGCCAGCCCGATGATCGGCAACTCATGCAAGCCCAGCCGCTGCAACTCGCGGCAGGCGGACGAGAGCTGCCCTTTCCCACCATCGACGATGACCAGATTCGGCAAACGGACCGCGACAAAATTCCGGTCCGCCGCCCGGCCGATCGCTTCCGCCGGATTCTCCTGCGAAAACTCAGCCGCATCGGTATTGGTCTCCCGCGCCTCCAGCAAAATTCGGACGTAACGCCGTCGCACCACTTCCGCCATGCTCGCAAAATCATCCTGTCCTGCCACCGTCCGAATGCGGTAGCGGCGATAATTATTCTTGTCCGGCACGCCATCGCGAAAGCAAACCATCGAGGCCACGATGTGCGTCGTGCTGATGTTCGAAATGTCGAAGCATTCCATCACGCGCGGTAGTGGCGACAATTGCAAAGCGTCGGCGAGCGCGCGTACATCGGCTTCGGGATCAATCGTGCTCGGCAAACTGCCGCGGGTGAATCGGCGCATCGGCCGCGTCGTCCGGCGCAAGTCTTCCAGCATGTTGCGCAACTCCGCCGCTTTTTCGAAATCGAGCTTGTCCGCCTGCGCGCGCATCTGCTTCTCCAGTTCCGTAATCATTTCGCGCGAGTGCCCTTCGAGAAAACTGCACCCTTCTTCCACCCGCTGCCGGTAGAGCGCCGCGGTGATGTCGCTCAATTTCATCGGGACCTGATAAGTCGATGACTTCAACTCCCGCGGCGTCGGCGAACCGCGCCCAAAAGTCAGGACGCCAAATTTTTTGCGCATGAAATTCAACGTCTGCCGCAGCGCGCCGGCGTGCGCGTAGGGCCCGAAGTAACGCGCGCCGTCGTCCTTCTTGAAACGCGCGAGACGGAAACGCGGCCAGTCTTCCGTCTGGTCCACTTTCACGAGCAGGAATCGCTTATCGTCCCGAAAGGAAATGTTATAACGCGGCCGGTATTCCTTGATCAGTTTTCCCTCGAGCAGCAGCGACTCGGCTTCGCTCTGCACCGTGTGCGTCTCGAAATCCCACACCGCGTCGAGCAAGGCCCGCGTCTTTAAATCCGCCTGCGCCATTTTCGACGGCATGAAATACGAACCGACTCGTTTCCGCAGGTCGCGCGCTTTGCCGACGTAGATCACGCGATTAAAACGGTCGCGCATCAGGTAAACGCCCGGCTTGTGCGGCACGTCGTGCACCTTCGTTGTCAGGTCGGGTCGCTCGCGTCGAGACATCACCGGAACTGTAGGGCGAGGTGGGCGATCTCGCATCCGCGCAAGCCGCCGTGGCAGGGTTGGCGCCAGCGACCTACAATGCGCGATGTACGATGTCGCCATCGTCGGCGGCGGGCCGGCCGGAGCCAGCTGCGCGGCTTTTTGCGCTGCGGCCGGGAAGCGCGTCGTTCTGCTCGAGCGCGAAAAATTTCCACGCGAAAAAGTTTGCGGCGATTGCCTGAATCCCTCGTGCTGGCCCGTGCTGCACCGGCTTGGCGTCGAAGCACCCGTCCGCGAGGCGGCGCATGGAAAACTCGACGCGGTTACATTCATCACCCGTCGTGGACGCGAGATTTCCGTCGCCCTGCCGCGCGACGCCGAGATCGCAATTAAGCGCAGTCTTTTCGATCTTATTCTACTTGAACACGCGCGGGCTGCAGGCGCAGAGGTCCAGGAGGATACAACGGTGACTTCGGTGAGCCGCGACGCCGACACTTGGAATCTCGGCACAGCGAACGAAAATTTTCGTGCTCGTTTTCTCGTCGCCGCTGACGGGCGCAATTCGACGATCGCGCGCATGCTGCACCTGCTCCCGCGCGTGGCAAAAGAACGCGTCGCGCTCCAGGCGCACGTTCCGCTGCCGCAAAATTTCGGACGGCGCGTGATTCTGCAATGGCTCGACGGCGGCTATTCCGGCCAGGCGCCGGTGAACGATTGTGAACTGAATCTTTGCCTGGTCGGCCGCGCCCATTCGATCGATGGCTTGAAGAACTGGGCCGCAGAAAAATTTTCGCTCGCACCCAGCCAAACCTGGCGAACGATCACGCCGTTGACGCGACCTCCCGTCGCGCCGGTCCACCCGAATCTATTGCTGATCGGCGATGCCGCCCGCGTGGTCGAACCGTTGACCGGCGAAGGAATTTTCTATGCGCTGCGCTCAGGCGAACTGGCCGCCAGCACGATCTCCAAGGGAACCGATTTCGCCCGCGCGCATGCCACGATGTATTACGGGCGGGGCTGGGTGAACGCGCTCAGCCGCCTCGCGGTTACTTCGCCGAAACTCGGATCGCGCGCGCTCGAACTCGCGCGCCTTCAGCCCTCGCTCCTGCGTTTTCTCACGGCGAAGATTGCTGGCTCTGCCGACACGCCTTGACGGTGTTCGCCATCAGCATGGCAATCGTCATCGGCCCCACGCCACCCGGAACCGGCGTAATTGCGCCCGCAATTTCTTCCACGGCCTCGAAACTGACGTCGCCCGCCAGCCGGTAACCACGTGGGCTCGTCGCATCATCCACGCGATTAATTCCCACATCGATGACGGTGGCGCCCTCACGCACAAAATCCGCGGTCACAAAACCGGCGCGTCCGATCGCCGCGATGAGCACGTCCGCGCGCCGGCAAATCTCCGGCAGATTTTTCGTGCGCGAATGCGCCACCGTCACCGTGGCGTCGATTCCTTTTTGCATCAGGAGCAACGCCATCGGCTTGCCCACGATCATGCTGCGACCGAGGACGACGACATTCGCGCCCGCGAGCGCGACCCCGGCGTCGCGCAACAGGCGCAAACATCCAAGCGGCGTGCACGGAACGAAGGCGGTCTCGTCGCCGAGGGCGAGCTTCGCCACGTTCATCGGGTGAAAGCCATCAACGTCTTTCGCTGGATCGAGCGCGCGGACGATCGCGGCTTCGTCGATCTGGGGCGGCGGCGGCGACTGCACGAGAATCCCGTGGATGGTTTCGTCGCGATTCAGTTCTTCCACGCGCGCGAGCAATTCTTCCTGGGTCGTGGTGGCCGGCAATTCCAGTTTGACCGAGTGCAGCCGGAGTTCGCGGCACATCTTGTCCTTCGCCCGCACGTAGGCGCGGGATGCGGGATCATCGCCCACCAGCACCACCGCCAGTCCGGGAGTTCTTCCGCGCGTTTTTAGTTCGGCAATTTCCGCGCGCAGTTCGCGGTAAACGTTTTCCGCGCTGGCGCGCCCATCGATCAACTTCGCCATCGCGCGCAAACTATCAGCGCATTTCCACCAGCGCCATCATCGCGGCGAGGAAGCGGTCGCGCTCGCGGGCGAAACCCTTTTCGTCATCGGTGGGCGGAACGAGAAGAGGCTGACCGAGAATCACGCGCACGCGCGCAAACGGGCGCGGTAAAATAAAACGGTCCCAACTGCGCAAACGCCAGCAACCCGAATACTCCAGGTTGAGCGGGACGATGCGAGCGCCGGTTCGCTGCGCGAGAAAAACAATTCCGTCGCCCGGCGTGTAGACCGGTCCGCGCGGGCCATCCGGCGTCATGACAACATCTGCGCCGCTTTGCAGTATTTCCGCGAGTTCCAACATCGCCGTCGCGCCCTTGCGTGAACTGGAGCCACGGACCACGTCGAAGCCAAAGCAGTGCACGATTTTAGCCAGCCACTCGCCGTCACGGCTCGCGCTGATGAGCGCAACGCCGCGCCGTGTCGGCAGGAATTTCCGGATCACGAACGGCAGAAGCAGCAGACGATTGTGCCAAAGCGCGCCGATAAAACGCGCGGACTCCGGTTCGCGCAAAAGGCCGCCGCGATCTTCGATCTGAAAACGAATCGTGCGCGCCCAGACGCTGAGCAACGCGAACCCGCATCGGACCAGCGCGTTCCCGAGGAAACTGTCAGCCCGCAATTTCAAAGGTAGCCGCCCGTCGCCAATTTCCGGGTCAGATCGGCGTGCCGCCCGCGCTGCTCGGTGTAAAGCGTGGCAAACTCCGGGCGCGGTTCGGCGCGCGTTTTCGTCTCCACGCGCGCATTGTTTTCCGACAATTCCTTGAGCGTCGGCGGCGATCCTTTCGTCCGCCAAAAGGTCGCGCCGGCGTGGATCGCCGCGCCCAGCGCCGCGCCCTCCGCAATCCTCATTCCGATCACTGGCAGTTGAAAAATGTCGGCGATGATTTGGCGGATGACCGGGCTTTCGCCGCCGCCGCCGGTCAGTCGAATCTCGGACGCTTCCAACCCTAATTCGCGCAGACGTTTTCCGCCCGCGGCCAGTCCGATCACGATCCCCTCAATCAGGGCCCGCGCGATATCGCCGCGATTCATGTTTTGCAAATTCAATCCATGCAAAACCCCGCGACCGCGCGGCAGATTCGGAAAACGCTCGCCCTGCAAATAAGGGAGAAAAATTAAGCCAGCCGCGCCAGGCGAGGACAATGCGACCTCCTGTTCGAGCGTTTTCAGATCGAAACCGAAAAGCGCCTGCATTTGCTCGACCGCGCTGGCAACATTCATCGTGCACGCCAATGGGAGCCAATGATCGGTCGCATCGCAGAAGGCGGAGATCTCGCCGCGCGGA